>JAFOJR010000177.1 GCA_017420125.1 Oscillospiraceae bacterium
ACATGTAAATTATTTATTAAAAAAAGAACATGCGCCCAATTCCTGTTTGCCATAGGGAGTGGGCGTATGTTTTTTGTTGCTGCGATTCAGTTTTCTTACAGCTCATCTTCCGAAGAAAAAGAAAATGTACTGTTTGCCGGAATAGAATATGCGGCCTGATACGCTTTTTCCAAGGGAATCCATTCTTGCAGGAATTGAGGGAAAAGAGCCGGGTTGCGAATGGAAATTCGCTTTCGCTGTGAAGAAGCAGAAAGGGAAAGAAAAACAGTAAAATCATAGAGATGGCGTAATTCAGGACGATGACTGTATGCGCCTTCCACTACGATAAGAGGAGCAATGGGCAGAGAAACTGGCGCCTCTAACATTTGACGTTTGCAGTCAAAGCGGCGGTAGGAAATAGGTTTTCTTTTCTGCAGAGAAGTGGAAAGTTCAGACAAAAAACGCTCCCAATCCACGTTGCTGCCGGGCGTTTGCAATCGCACTTTGGTTTTCTGGGATACAGGCAGGAAAAAATCGTCCATATGCACCACGGCACAAGGATAGATTTGCTGTAGCAGCCGAGCTAAAGTAGTTTTTCCAGCGCCGCTGTCTCCGTCGATTGCCAGAACACAGAATCCTTGCTTTGCAAGTTGGTGCTCAATAGCATGGAACATTGGAAAATAACGAGGATATTCTACAGGGACCACCCGATAAGCAGGAGTATATCGTTGGCGATAAAGCATGCTGTGATGCAGAGGCGGAAAGCCATCCGTTTCCCAAGCCGAGCAGAATTGTTCTGCATCCAAAGGAGAAAAGGGAAGTGTTCCGTTTTTGCATGAGATTTTCAAAACAGAGAGCGCCCGTTTTAGATCGTCTGGTGTTCCAAAGACAGTGGCGGCAGCCAGGAATGTTGCATGGTTCAGAGCAGATAAAGAACTGTCGGTTGGCAAATTGCCCAAATGGATACGAGCCAGACCGTTTCCAATGGGATCATAAAAATGGCTGGAGGTTCGAGCCTGTTGCACTTCTATTTGAAGGGAAGCAAGGCTTTTCGTCCCGTTCTGGATCAAATGTTTCGGGCCAAAAGTCTGTTGGAACAACAACTTGCAAAGGTCCTGCAGCTGACTATAAGGATAGCGAGAAAAGTGAAAGTGGATATAGCGGGATATAATATCGGGCTTCAAAGAGATTGCTCCTTTCCTGCATCAATTTCACATGCGGTGAAAAAACTGCTATCCACCCAATGGACATAGAATGCCGATGGTTGAACAGCGGACAGTCGGAAATAAAGACAAAAGGTGGAAAACAGAAACATTTTGTAGTATAATAAAAAAGCAGTATTTACTATCATGAAAAGAAAAAGGAGATACTTATGAAACGGAAATGGATAGGTTATGTTGTTTTGCTTGCAGCAATCTGCCTTTTGGCAGGCTGTGGTACAAAGCAAGAACAACTGCCTGCTGCTTCAGGGGAGATAACAGAGTCGGCCCCAATGGAATCGGTTCCCTCCGTCTCTGGGCAACCTGGATCAGAGATAACGGAATCCCCTTCGGCAGGGACTTCCGGAGAAATTCCAGAAGTTACAGAAAAAGACCTTGAAGATGCCATTAATACGGCATCCAGATTTGCCTGGGATTGGTTTTGCGACAATATCCACGTAGACCATTCTGATGTTATTATGGACGATTATGCGGGTGGAGAATGGTCGTATGAACGAATCAACGAAGGAAATATCCGTACGGTGGATGATGTTGTCCGACTGGCGGAACAGTATTTTACGGAGGACGTAGCAAAAGAACTGGTATCGTACAAGCAATGGCTGGAGAAAGAAAATGGACTCTATGTTTCTGCGACAGATGGATTGGGAGATCCAATGATTGAGTCTTATACCATCCAAATGAAAAAAGACAGTCCAACTCAATACACATTGATGGTAACAGAAATGTTCAATGGAGAGCAGTTAGTGGATCCGTATGTTGTTCATTATCAGTATGAAAACGGACATTGGGTGTTTGATCACGCATTTATGTGCTGCTTCGATGTCCCGATTCAATTTGAAAAATAATCGCTTCTAACAAGGATAAAATTGCGCACGCTTTGGCGTGCGCAATTTGTTTTATACTGACTATAATGTAGAAACAAAAACCATTAACAGCCCAGAGGTCAAGGAAATTTCTGCGGGACATTCCGTGAATTCATTGCTGACGCCGATGGGAAAATGGTTGGTCATGGTATAGTTGTCCAGTGGATATTTCACACCTCGTAACGTGACACCGTAAGAAACATCGCAGAAGGAATACACAGAAAGCACCGCATGCGGTTTTGGAGGAAGTATTAAAGAACCGTGCGAAAAAGTATAAAGGGTGTAGGTTTTGTCCCGCATTTCGCAACGTGCTCCCTGACGAGACAAAAAGGCACACACGCTGCAATTGGCCCAAAAGTGATCGATTCGACCGCCAGTGGCTCCCAAAAAAAGAAATTCGGAAAAACCAAGAGAAAGGCCGTGACGCGCAGCTAGAAGAGTGTCGGTATCGTCTTTTTCGGCAGGGACAGTTAAGACAGGAATAGAAGCATCCGGCTTTGTCAGACAAGAGTCAAAATCTCCCAACAAAAGGTCAGGGTGAATTTGAAGTCTGCAGGCATGGTCATAGCCGTGATCACAGGCAATTACATAATCGGTAGACTGCTTTGTGAATGGAACACAATGCGGCGCACCGGAAATAATGACGCATCTTGTCTTTCCTTTGACTTGTTCTTTTTCGGTAGACATATAGTTCCCCCGTTCTATCAACCAAAAACCGCAGAAAAATCACCTGAACGGAAAGCGTCTCGTACAAAAGAAAGCTCTTTTGTAATTAAACTGTCCAGTGACTGCATTCCCAACACTTCCACCGGCGCTTTGTCGTCTGTTAAAATCCGCGTGCCGGGCGCTTCCTTGCAAAGCCCCTGCTGCACCCGCTGCATTTGAAGTGCCAGTGCGCTACTCGCAGGCAGGCGCTGGAGGCGTTGCGTGAATAAGAAAAGGATATCATTATTATCAGAGGCAAATAATTCCGTATTGGTAGAGGCGCTTACCTGAACAGTATAGACAGAAGAGAAAACGGAATGAATGGTATCCGTCAGATATGCCGCAATAGCATTTTCCTGCCCTTCTTCAGCCCGCATATTCAAATTGACTACCATAACACCGTCAGGTTTTAAATGGCGCTTGACTTCTGAAAAAAATTCTACCGTAGACATCTGAAACGGGATGGTGATATCCTGATACGCATCCACCATGATTACATCGTACAGACCTGCATTTTGCAAATAGGCCCGCCCGTCATAAACCGTAACGGTTACGGTATCCGGCAGATCAAAATAGTCCTTGGCCAGCCCGGCGATTTTTTCATCAATTTCCACACCGGATACGGAGATGCCCGGAAAATATTCCAAGCATTGTTTGGCAAAGGTTCCGGTTCCAAGTCCCAGAATGAGAACGTCCTGTGTTTCCGGTTCCGCGCCTGCCATCAGCGGGGCTGCCAGAGCATAATCGTAATACATGCCGGTTAAACCGCCGGATTTCACAGCAACCGACTGCACACCAAAAGCCACATTGGTAGAAAGAGAGATTGTTTTTTCGGTTTCCTTTACTTGCAAATAATTGTAAATGGATTCGCCTTCATAAGCCAGATTTTTTTCCCAAAATGCAAAACTGTTAGAAAATGGAATGAAAATGGAAACCAGGATTAATAGCGAGACAAGAAGGGCGAATACCCGGCGGTGTTTGGCAGAAAGAAAATAAACAAGACTAAGGAGTGCTAAAATACAGGCAAAGATCAGGAATGTGCGGGAGGTTCCCACAGAGGGAATGGTGACAAACGTAGGGAGAAAGGTGCCAATGATGCTGCCGATGGTTGCCAATGCCTCTAATTCGCCCACTGTTTTTCCGTTGTCATCTAAACTATTTGTGGCATATTTAATTAAAGATGGCGTAACTGTTCCCAAAAGCAGAAGGGGGCAAACAAACAGGATTAAACAGGAAAGAAAAGAGGCCCAGATCAGGAAGTTATGAGATACAAAAAGGGCGAGGAAAAGGGTAACGCCGGCAATGACATATTTTCCGGCAAAGGGGATAGCTGCTGTCCATATGGCTACAAAAAGCAACCGACGATACAACCTTCCTGGATCCGTGTTTTTATCTGCCATGCGTCCGCCCAGAACATTGCCAATGGCCATGGCGATCATAATAGTGCCGATGATGATAGTCCAAACAATTTGTGATGAACTGAAGTAAGGAGCCAGGAGACGGCTGGCACCCAGTTCAATGGCCATGACGGACATACCAGAGAAGAATCCGGTAAAATATAAAAACCATTTATGCTTCATAACAGGAGAAGTCGATTGTTCCATTTGCTGTATATAAACTCCTTTCCAACATACGGTGGTATAAAGGTCATATTATGGTACAGTATACCACCTTTTTTTGCAAGCGGAAAGTGTTTTTCCGTAATAGGGGAGAAACTGTTTTGCCGCGAAGGAAACGATGGAAATGAGTGGAAGATGGTTGGAGACAGGAGAGAAAAAAGACTTGCACAATAAGGGAAAATGATGTACAATATCATTTACCTTAATCATTGGGCCGTCAACGGCACGGGATAAGGTCGCACTAGTCGGGGAGATAGCGGTGCCCTGTAACCTGCAATCCGCTATAGCAGGGAGGAATCCCGGCCCCAGGGTCTCTGATGTGTTGTCAGTCTGTAATATGCGGTGATGAGGAATCGGACCTGCGCAACGGAAAACCGTGAACCATGTCAGGCGGGGAACCGAGCAGCATTAAGCGGAACTTTTCGTGTGCCGCGGATTTTCCGTTTCCGAGCCAACTATTGCAGGAGCGGGCAGATCAGATGATTCAAAGGTCGGTGTGCGGCCGTATTCTGTGCCGTTTTTGTGCGAGGTGCGAGGAAAAATTTGCCTTTTGATGCAGGAAGGAGGTATGAGCATGTACCAAGCGCTGTATCGCAAATGGAGACCGAAGACGTTTGATGAAGTAACCGGGCAGGAACATGTGACAAAGACATTAAAACAGCAAGCGGCGCAGGGGCGGCTCTCTCATGCGTATTTGTTTACCGGAACCCGGGGAACGGGGAAAACAACCTGCGCTAAGATTTTGGCAAAAGCGGCAAACTGTCAGCATTTGGAAAATGGGAATCCCTGCAATGAATGTGATACCTGCAAGGGAATTGACAACGGCAGTATTTTAGAAGTTTTGGAGTTAGACGCCGCTTCCAACAACGGCGTGGACCAGGTACGTGCTTTGCGGGACGAAGCGATTTACTCCCCTGCATATTGCAAGAAACGAGTGTATATCATAGACGAAGTGCACATGCTGAGCGCAGCGGCATTTAATGCACTTTTGAAAATTTTGGAAGAGCCACCAGCACATTTGATGTTCATTTTGGCAACTACGGAACTGCATAAGGTACCGGCGACGATTTTATCCCGCTGCCAGCGTTTTTCTTTCAAGCGGCTGTTGCCAGCGCAGATCCAGCAACGGCTCTTGTGGATCGCGCAACAGGAGCGGCTCGGGCTGACTGTGGAAGGGGCGGAACTCCTTTCCCGTCTGGCGGAAGGCTCCATGCGAGATGCATTATCCCTTTTGGATCAGTGTGCCGGCTTGCGAGACCAGATTGATGTTCCGTTTATTTTGGATGTATTGGGCCTTGCGGGTAATCTGGATACGGCCCGTTTGATGGAGACCATTGGTCAGCGGGACACGTCGAAAGCGCTGGAGCTTTTAGGGAAGCTTTATGAGAGCGGCAGGGAAATGGGCACGTTGCTCAGTGCCTTGTCCGGTCTTGCGAGAGACATTTTGATTTTAGAAACAGCACCTGCAGCAGCACAATTGCTCACGGGAGGCTATGAGAAAGATACTTTGCGTCATTTGGCCAAGCTTTTTCCACCGGCCCGTCTGCTGGAAATGATTACGTTGCTGCAACATACCACAGACGGATTTTCCAGAAGCAGCAACCGGAAAACAGCAGGAGAATTATGCATTATCCGGCTGTGTGACGAAACGCTGAGCGAAGATTTAACTGGGATTTTAGCCAGATTGGAAAAGAT
>JAFOJR010000178.1 GCA_017420125.1 Oscillospiraceae bacterium
GGATCGGGTGGAGATGCCTCCGTGGCCGGAAGAAAAGGAACTGCCGGAGCCCCAGCGAAAAGAGCGGGGACGGCGTTTGCGGAAAAAGACGGAGCTTTCCACTTTCCTCTCGGAACAGCAGGAGCAGCAGCCTGACATGGCGATGCAGGAGGAAACGGAAACAGATTCCAAGCGATTGCAGCTGGTACCGCTGGAAGAGATAAAGGCGGCGATAGAAGATGCAAGTGCCGGTGCGGCGGATGACAAGGTCCAGGCACTGTTGATCATAGAATATGAAGTGGATTTGGACGATGGGATGAAAGACCGGGCAGAGCATCTGCTGCTTGACATATTCCCCACAGCAATGATCTGTCGCGTTTCCGCCGGAAGATATCTGATCTGGCAGGCGAATACCAGTACGGATGTTGTGCGGGGGCAGGCAGCGCAGCTTTGCAAAGAGCGTACAGCAGAGATGCCGGGCTGCTCCGTTGGCATTGCATATGCCGTGGCGCCGCTGCCGCCGCTGCCCCAGATACTGGAACAGGCAGTGGAGGCTGTTTCAGCGGCGAAAACCATGGACAGAGGATCGTTTGTGGAGTCCCATCCAGCAGGAAGGTCGGAAGATGTGTGAAGCAGCCAGTACAAAACCCGCTGGGCTATGAAAAAATCAGCCGGTTGTTGATAAAATTTGCGATTCCCAGCGTGACAGGCATGGTGATCAATGCGCTGTACAATATTATCGATCAGGTGTTTATTGGCAGGGGCGTCGGCTATTTGGGCAACGCCGCCACCAATGTGGCGTTTCCGATTGTTATACTTTCTACTGCTTTGGCATTGCTGCTGGGATTAGGCGGGGCATCGAAAGAGAGTATGGAGCTTGGAGCCAGGAAGCAGGAGGAAGCAGAGCAGACTGTGGGAACGGCAGTGGTATTACTGCTGTCTGCCGGTGTTCTGCTGTCTTTGCTGGGACAGATTTTGTTTGAACCCATGCTGCATGCCTTTGGCGCGACAAAGGAAGTCCTTCCGTATGCCCGCATCTATGTGCGCATCATTTTATGCGGCATTCCGTTTTCGCTGTTTAACATAGGATTTTCTTCTCTCATCCGCGCAGACGGCAGCCCCACCTACGCGATGATCAGCATTGTGACAGGCTCTGTTTTGAATATCGGCCTGGATGCGCTGTTTATGTATGAATTTCAGTGGGGCATTATGGGCGTGGCGCTTGCGACGGCATTCAGTCAATTTGTCTCCTTTTGTATCAGTGCTGCATATTTGCGGCGGATGAAACAAGTGCGGATTACCAGAAAAACACTGCGCTTCCGGTTTCCCTATATGCGAACCATCTGCGCATTGGGATTCGCTCCGTTTATCAATCAGATTTCCATGACCATTGTACAGATTGCGCTGAACAACAGCTTGACTTTTTATGGCGCGCAATCGGTTTATGGCACAAATGTTCCTTTGGCCTGTGCAGGGCTGATTTCGAAAGTCAATACGATCATGATGGGGTTTATCATCGGATTGGCACAGGCAAACCAACCCATTTGCGGGTTTAATTATGGCGCCAGGCAATATGACAGGGTGCGGCAGAGCTATCGCTATACCATTATGGCGGCCACTGCTTTTTCCTGTGCAGCTTTTTTGGCGTTTCAGCTTCTGCCCCGGCAGATTATCGGGTTGTTTGGACAGGGGAGTGAACAATATTTCCAGTTTTCGATTCGCTATTTTCGTATTTATCTGATGATGACCTGTATCAACAGTTTCCAGCCGGTAAGCTCCAATTTTTTTACTGCCATCGGAAAGGCGAAAAAAGGAGCGCTGTTGGCGCTGACCAGGCAAATTGTTTTCCTGCTGCCGCTGATTTTGATTCTTCCATTGTTTTGGGGAATCGACGGCATCCTGTTTGCGGGACCTGTGGCCGATTTTGCGGCAGCCGCATTGTCCGTTCTTCTGGTCTGGCGTCAGATGCGCCGTTTTCCCAGAGAGCAGATGGATGCTCCGCCGCCGGAGGGCACAAGCCGCATCTCCGATCAGCAGTAATTAGCTATACCGTCCATCATTTCAAAAGCCTGTCTGCTTTTTGGCAGACAGGCTTTTTGTTTTAAAACTTTATTTTTGGATGGATTGGAGCAGACGCATCAGGTTGCGAACAGCAGCCCGTACATTTTCCTCGGTGAGAGGCAAGGCCTCCTCAAGGGAAAGAAGCCGGCGGTTGATGGGAAAAACGGCAGTCAACCCCTGGAGATATGCCTCTGCTTCGCTGCCGTCGATTGCACCGGCCAAAGCGATTACCGGAACGCTTTGCTTTTTGGCTCTGCGGCAGATGCCGGAAATGGCTTTTCCGTGAAGACTTTGCCCATCGAAACGGCCTTCACCGGTCAGAACCAGGTCGCAGTGCTGCAGCAGGGAATCAAAATCCACTGTATCCAGCAAAAGATCGATGCCCGGCGTCAGGGAAGCGCCCAGCAAAGCACAGAGCCCGGCACCCAGTCCGCCGGCAGCGCCGGCGCCGGGCTGGCTTGCAGAAAAAGCACCCTGTGTGATTTGCTCCAGCAAAGTGCCGTAATGGCGCAGACCGTGATCCAAACGCTGCACCATTGGGGCGTCCGCGCCCTTTTGCGGGGCGAAGATAAACGCGGCGCCGGTGGGGCCGTACAGAGGGTTGTCCACATCGCAGAGGGCCTGAATGGAGACAGACTGCAAAAGCGACCGGGCGGGGGAAGGATCGATGGCAGATATCTGGTGCAGAGTCCTGCCGGCGGGAACAAAGGAAGCGCCTTCCCGGTTCAGAAAAACAACACCCAGGGCGGCAGCCAGTCCGCAGCCCCCGTCATTGGTGGCGCTGCCGCCCAGACCAAGCAGAATCCGACGCACGCCATGCTGCGTAACGGCATGAAGAATCAGCTCTCCCACGCCATATGTAGTTGTTTGCTCCGGATCGGGGGTCGGCCCTGCCATGGGCAGTCCGGCGGCGGCGGCCATTTCAATCACCGCGGTTTCACCGTCCGGCAGCAGGCCGTAAAAGCTTTCCGTGGGCTGGAAAAACGGACCGGAGACGGTGCAGGATACGCGACGGCCGCCGGCGGAGAGAAGAAAGCTGTCTACGGTGCCTTCCCCGCCGTCTGCAATGGGAACGGAGTGAATTCGGCACTGGGGAAAAACAGCATGGATTTCCTCCGCCGCAGACCGGCAAAACTGCACGGCGGAAAGTGCACCTTTGAATGAGTCAGGCGCTAAAATAATTTGCTGCAGCATAAAAAACTCCTTTTTGAACAGCGGGGACGAAGCCCCGGCACGGGAAATATCCGGTTGGCTTTTATTAAAACAAAAGACGCTGCTCATACAGCGTCTTTTGTGGGTGAATAAAGGTTACTCCAGAATGGCACCGGTTTCTCTGCGGCGCTTTAAGTAATCTTTTGTCAGAGCGGCAACTGTGCCGGACAGGGCGACAACACCGATCAGGTTGGGGATTGCCATCAAGCCGTTCAGCGTGTCGGCGATATCCCAGACCAGATTCAACTGGGTTGCAGGCCCTAAGATAATGGTGCAGAGGAAAACGACTTTGTAGATAATCGTCGTGCTGGAACCAAACAGATATTCGTAAGTACGTTCGCCATAGTAAGACCAGCCCACCATTGTGGAGAAGGCAAACAGGCACATGGCAACTGCCAGGAAAATGGAACCAACCTGACCGAAGCCGGAAGAGAACGCAGCGGAAGTAAGGGATGCGCCGGAGAGAGCTTTGCCTGCCTCATCCACAAGGCCCGCCTGATGGACGCCTGTGCAAAGGACGGACAGCGCGGTCAATGTGCAGATTACGATGGTGTCGGCAAATACTTCGAATACGCCCCACATAGCCTGCTTGATGGGCTCTTTGGTATCGCTGGCTGCGTGTGCAATGGAAGAGGAACCGAGACCTGCTTCATTGGAGAAGACGCCGCGGGCAACACCATAGCGCATCGCCTGCTGAATCGTAAAGCCGAGAACACCGCCGCCCACAGCCTTGAAGCGGAATGCACCGGAGAAGATGGAGCCGAATGCAGAACCCAGATTATTTGCATTCATCACGATTAAAATAATGGCGCCGATGATATAGAGAATTGCCATGAAGGGAACGAGGATTTCCGTTACCTTACCGATTCTCTTGATGCCGCCGATGATGACAACAGCGGTGATCACTGCCAGGACGATGCCGACAATAACAGGGTTAAAACCGAAAGCCTGCTTCAGGGCGCCGGCAGTGGAGTTTGCCTGTACGGCAGAACCGATACCGAAGGAGGCAAAGGTTGCAAAAATGGCGAAAAGAACAGCCAGCCATTTAAAGTTTTTCCCCAATCCTTTTTCGATGAAAACCATGGGGCCGCCCTGCCATTCGCCTTTTTCGTTTTTATAACGATACTTCATGGACAGTGCGATTTCGGAAAACTTTGTCATCATGCCGAAGAATGCGGAGATCCACATCCAGAATACGGCACCCGGGCCGCCGGAGACGATGGCTGTTGCTACGCCGGCGATGTTGCCGGTACCAACGGTTGCGGCCAGCGCGGTGGAAAGCGCCTGGAACTGTGTGATGGATTTTTTCTCGTCTGTTGTGCGAACCTTTTTGTCCGTGAAGACGGCCGCAATGGTGTTTTTCCACCATGTTGCCAACTTGGAAACCTGGAACCATCTTGTCCGGAAGGTCATGATAATACCTACCAGGACGAAAACGGCACACATGATGGGGCCCCAGATGAAACCGTTGATTGCACCGTTGACTTTTTCTACGCCAGCGACGAATCCGGAACTCTCTGCGGCTGCTGCCAGAAACAGATTCATACCATTTTCCCTCTCTTTATTCATATGACTTGCTGCCCAACAAGAAAACAGCAAGGGACCTGCTCCGTTTGGAAACAAAGAAGCAGGGGAATCCTGTCCAAAATTATACCATATTTCACACTACTGTATAGAAGTATTTTATACACAAATTTCACGAAAAATAGAAAACAAAATTGTGAACAAATTATGAAATCGTGTTTTTAAGGCAGAAATTTGCCAAAATTTCGAATCACCTTGACCGAAAAAGGAGATATGTGGTATATTGAAACATAATTCAAAATGACAAACGGAGGCTGCTGCTTTTGTCCTCCGTTTCGCTGGGAGGAATGGATAATGGGAATGACCATGACACAAAAAATCTTGGCAAAACATGCGGGATTGCCCTCTGTTCAGGCAGGGGACCTGATTGAAGCGCGCCTGGATTTGGTGTTGGGAAACGACATTACATCGCCGGTTGCCATCAAGGAATTTGAGCGGGCAGGATTTACAGATGTTTTTGACAAGGACAGGATTTGCATTGTGCTGGATCACTTTACGCCCAATAAAGATATCAAGGCGGCCAAGCAGTGTGCGGAAGCCCGTGCCTTTGCCACAAAGCATGGCCTGACAAACTTCTTTGATGTGGGCAACATGGGAATTGAACATGCTCTTTTGCCGGAGCGGGGCCTGGTTGCACCGGGCGAAGTGGTGATCGGTGCCGATTCCCACACCTGCACGTACGGTGCGCTGGGCGCATTTTCCACGGGTGTCGGCAGCACAGACATGGCGGCCGGCATGGCGGCCGGCATTGCATGGTTCAAGGTGCCTTCTGCCATCCGGGTGGAGCTGATTGGGAAACCGGCTCCCTGGGTTTCCGGCAAAGATATTATTTTACATCTGATCGGCCTGATCGGCGTAGACGGCGCATTGTATCAGTCCCTGGAATTTACTGGAGAAGGTGTGGCCCATCTTACGATGGACGATCGGTTTACCATTGCCAATATGGCCATTGAAGCCGGCGCCAAAAACGGGATTTTCCCGGTGGATGCAGCCACAATGGAATATGTAGAGGGGCGAGTGTCTCGTCCGTTTGACGTGTTTGAACCGGACGAGGATGCAGAGTATGACCGGGTGGTAATCATCAATCTGGCCACCATCAAACCGACGGTTTCTCTGCCCCATCTGCCCTCCAACACAAAAACAGTGGATCAGGTTGCGGGATTGAAAATTGACCAGGCAGTGATTGGCTCCTGTACCAACGGGCGCATTGGCGACCTGCGTCTGGCAGCCAAGCTGATGAAAGGGAAACAGGTGGCAAAGGGCGTGCGCTGTATTGTGATCCCCGCCACACAGCAGATTTTCCTTCAAGCGATGAAAGAAGGGCTGATTGAGACCTTTATTACGGCCGGCGCCGCCGTGAGCACCCCGACCTGCGGGCCCTGTATCGGCGGCCATATGGGCGTGCTGTATGAAGGAGAACGGGCCATTGCCACCACAAATCGGAACTTTGTAGGCAGAATGGGCCATATTGAATCGGAAATTTATCTGGCAAGTCCGGCAGTGGCAGCCGCATCTGCGGTGACGGGTGTGATTACCGATCCTGCCGAAATTGCCTGTATGGAATAAGGAGGGAAACGGTGATGCAGAAAGCAGGAATGGTATTTACCTTCGGAGATAATGTAGATACGGATGTTATTATTCCAGCGCGGTATTTGAACACGTCGGAGCCGGAGGAACTGGCGAAACACTGCATGGAAGACATTGACAAGACCTTTGTGGAAAACGTGCATGCGGGAGATTTGATTGTAGCCGGAGATAACTTTGGCTGCGGCTCTTCCAGAGAGCATGCGCCGATCTCCATCCGCGCCTGCGGCGTCAAATGCGTCATTGCCGCCAGTTTTGCCCGGATTTTTTACCGCAATGCCATCAACATCGGCCTTCCCATTCTGGAATGTCCGGAAGCGGCGGCGGAAATTCAGGCAGGCGATCAGGTGACAGTGGATTTTGAAACAGGCGTCATCACGGATGAGACCACCGGCAAGACATACCAGGCTGCGCCTTTCCCGGCGTTTGTCACCGGGATTATCCAGAATGGCGGTCTGTTAAATTCTTTAAAGGCAAGGGGAGCTGCAAAATGAATTATAAAATTGCATTGATTCCGGGGGACGGTATCGGCCCCGAGATTGTAGATGCTGCGGTTTTGGTGCTGGAGGCCGTGGGAAAAGTGTTTGGCCACAGCTTTACCTATGTGAATGTGCCCCTGGGCGGATGTGCAGTTGACCAGTTTGGCAAACCATATCCCGATGGGACCACGGAAGTATGTAAGTCCTGCGATGCTGTGCTGCTGGGAGCTGTGGGCGGTCCCAAGTGGGATGAGATGCCTGCGGAGCTGCGGCCGGAAAAAGCCCTTTTGGCTCTGCGGAAAGAGTTGGGTCTATTTGCCAATTTACGTCCCGCCGCACTGCGTCCGGCATTGACGGAAGCTTGTCCCCTGAAACCGGAAATTGCAGAAAAAGGCATCGACCTGATTATCGTGCGGGAATTGACCGGCGGCGTATATTTTGGCAAACGGGAACGGTATCAAACAGAAGACCGGGGCGAAGAAGCTGCTGACCGCATGGCATACAGCGAAATGGAAATCGAACGCATCGGCCGGAAGGCCTTTGAACTGGCCCGTCTCCGCCGGAAAAAGCTGGCCAGCGTGGATAAGGCGAATGTATTGGAAACTTCCCGGCTGTGGCGCAGCGTGATGCACCGTCTGGCGGCGGAATATCCCGATGTGGAATATTCCGATATTCTGGTGGACAACTGCGCGATGCAATTGGTGAAAGCGCCGTTTAATTTTGATGTTTTGGTGACGGAAAATATGTTTGGCGATATTTTGTCTGACGAGGCCGGAATGACCACCGGGTCTTTGGGGCTGTTGCCGTCTGCTTCCATTGGCGCAGATGGACCCGGCGTGTTTGAACCAAGCCATGGCTCCGTGCCGAAAATGAAAGGCTTGGATTTGGCCAACCCCCTGGCTACCATTTTGTCCGTTTCCATGCTGCTGCGTTACTCCCTCCATCTGCAGGCAGAAGGCGACGCTGTGGATGCCGCTGTAGACGCTGTTTTGAACGCGGGACATCGGACGAAGGATATGGCAAACGGCGGCGATTACGTGGGAACGCAGGAAATGGGCCGTCTGGTGGCGGCGGCAGTGAAAAAGCCGGAGAATTAAAAGCCATTTTCCCTAAAATGCACCGTATTGAAAAGGCGGCAACAGAGGAGGCGTTAAAATGGTTCACAAGTCAAAAACAGGCTATATTGTACGGTTGGCTGTTTTGGTGGCGGTTTTGCTGCTGCTGGAGGTTACAGGTCTGGGATATCTCCCGGTTTCCGCTTTAACCCTGACGATTATGCAGATTCCCGTTTTGGTGGGAGCCATTGTTTTGGGACCGGGCGCAGGGGCAATCCTGGGGACGGTATTCGGCCTGACCAGTTTTTTCCAATGTTTCGGCAAGAATGCATTTGGCGTGGCGCTGATGAGTATCAGCCCTGTCATGACATTTATTGTTTGTGTCATTCCCCGGCTGCTGATGGGACTGTTATGCGGTCTGATCTTCAAAGGCCTTTCCAAAGTAGATAAAACCCGCTGGATCTCGTATGGGGTTGCTTCTCTGTCCGGCGCCGTGTTGAATACGGTGTTCTTTATGGGGGCGCTGATGCTCTGCTTTGGCCAGACGGAGTATATCCGGAATATGATGGGTTCTCTGAATGTGATCCCGTTTGTCATTGCGTTTGTGGGAGTTCAGGGCGCCATTGAAGCAGCGGTGTGCTTTGTGGTGGGAACGGCTGTTTCCAAAGCGCTGGTTGCAATGTCCAACCGGTCAGGGAGAATCGAGAAAATTTAGTGTATGGAAAACCCGCATCAGGAGCGGAGGCCGCGGCACAGTTTTTGTGCCGCGGCTGCTGTATACGGCTGCAGCGCCGAATCAGAAGAAAGAAGGAATTGGCTTGAAAAATCAAAGGGCGACAGCTCATCTGCTGGCGCTGGGGACGGCTTTGGTCTGGGGGACTACCTTTATTGCAACCAAAATCCTGCTGTTGGAATTTTCCCCGGTGGAGATTTTGATTGACCGGTTTATCATCGGCTATCTGGTCATGCTTGCAATCAAGCCCAGGCTGCTGCGTTTTCACAGCTGGAAAGAGGAACGGATGTTCATTGGCGCAGGGCTTACCGGGCTGGTATTTTATTATTTGCTGGAAAACATTGCATTAACGGACACATTGGCCTCTAATGTAAGTGTTATCGTATCCATTGCCCCCATGTTCACGGCGCTGCTGTCCCGCATCGTCTGGAAGCAGGAGAAGCTGCGGAAGACATTTGTCCTTGGCTTTTTTCTGGCCATTATGGGCATCGCCATTATCAGCTTTTCCGGCGGAACGGTTTCCTTCCACCCGGTGGGAGACCTGCTCTGCGTTCTGGCAGCCGCCATGTGGGCGATCTATTCTGTTTTATGCAAAAAAATCAGTGCTTTGGGCTATCCTACGATTTTGACCACGCGGCGCATTTTCTTTTATGGCATCCTGCTGATGATTCCCTTTGGCGTGGGAATGCAGTTCCGCTGGGGGCTGCATCGCTTCCTCAACGGAGCCAATCTGGGGTATTTTCTCTTTTTGGGCGTGCTGGCTTCTGCCCTATGCTTTATGACCTGGAACTGGTCAGTGGGTGTGCTGGGCGCGGTGCATACCAGCGCATACATCTATTTGATCCCTGTGGTGACGGTGGTGACGGCGGTTTTGATTCTGCACGAGCCCATTACCTGGCCGTCTGCGATTGGTATGGTGCTGGCTCTGTCCGGTTTGATTCTGTCGGAGTGGAAGCCAAAACAGCAGCAGGAAGGACAGCTTGTGGAAAACGAATTTTTGCCGGAGAAGAATGAAATTTAAAAAACCGCCTTTTGGTTCCTGTCCAAAAGGCGGTTTTTATGATGCGTTTCAGTTTGGATTCATGAAGGGAGCTGCTGCTTTGCCTGCCGCGCCTTGTATCGTATGGCCCGTACATTGATCAATATGATCAGAAGGGCGCCGACAACGGGGAATGCGAGGGTGTCCAGCTGAAATCCCACCAGCGGCGCAGCACGGTTGATCTGCGGCCAGAAGGAGAGATAATATACGGAAATGGTTTTCAGAGCGGCCACATTGTCCGGATTGCTGTAGTCCACTTTGGTTCCGAATGTGCTTTTCCCGGCAATGGTTTCCTGATTCGGCAATGTAAAGGTATAGCCCACCTCAACCGTTCCGGTGCCGCCGCCCAGGGTTTTATCGTTGTATTTTCCCTGCATCTGTACGCTGGTGACATCAGCAGTGACTTCTGTTCCGATAAATTTAAACAAGGTGTTGAACAGGCCATAGCATATCAGAAGAACTCCCAAAACCGTAAGTGCAATGCGCCAGCCGGTGCTGGTAAATTTGGCGCGTCTGGATGGAATGGTAACTGCCACAAAAAATCCTCCTCATTGTTGATCATTTCGCAAGCGCACTTGCGCACACTTTTGTTTATTGTACAACGAGTTGAAGCAATATGCAAACATTGATTTGCAGATAAACTCAAATTTCTTCGTTTTGCAAGATGAAAATCTTTGTACCCGGCAGAATCCGTCTGCCATACAGTCTGCGCCGAGGCAGAGCGGGAAGAATATGAAACATGGGTTTTTGCCCTGCGGAATTCGCCCGGCCGCTCCTCGTGTTTGGACAGGAAACGGGTGATCCTTTCCCTTCCGGGGCGGCAGGAAAAGCCAGAGGAATCCATGTTTGGAAGAGGGGATCTGCATGCGGCGTGTTTGCGGGCAGACAGCGGTTGTCATGAAGTCCCTGTACTTGCAGAGCAAGGGAAAAACTGGTATAGTAAAAAAATCAAACAAAGGAGCGATACGGCATGGCAAAAAAAAGTTTTTCCCGGCGATGCCTGGCGGTGCTGGGCCGGGAATTTAACAGCGATAAATTTTTTTCCCGCAGGGAAAAGTATCAAAAAACAAAAAATCCGCTGGCGCGGGCGTTTTACGGAAGTTACTGCACTCGGGTGCAAAACCGGTTTTGTGCCGGTATTCCCATGACAGCGCAATTTGACCGCAGTGTGATGTTTCCCCACGGCATCAGCGGAATCTATATTTCGGTAGAAGCCAAAATCGGCAGCGGCACCACCATTTTTCAGCAGGTGACCATCGGCTCCAACTCCCTGCCGGGCACCAAACGGCCCGGTGCGCCGGTTATTGGGAAAAATGTATATATCGGCGCCGGAGCCAAGATCATCGGCGGCATTACCATTGGGGACAATGTACGCATTGGGGCGGGGTGTACGGTGTTTCAGGATGTGCCGGCCAATTCCACCGTGGTAGCTGCCCGTTCCGTCATTTTGCAGGACCGGGGAGAGCGGGACAATACCTTCTATGCAGTGCGTAGCGGGGAGGGATTTCCGTCATGAAACTGATTTCCTGGAATGTGAACGGACTGCGGGCCTGCTTGAAAAAAGGCTTTTTGGACTTTTTCAGACAGGCGGATGCGGACTATTTTTGCCTGCAGGAGACAAAGATGGAGCAGGGACAGGCGGAACTGATTTTACCCGGGTATCAGGAGTATTGGAACAGCGGCGAGAAAAAAGGATATTCCGGCACGGCGATTTTCTGCAAGGTGCCGCCGGTTTCCGTGTCCTATGGCATCGGTCAGGCGGAACATGACAAAGAGGGCAGGGTGATTACGCTGGAAACAGAGAAGTTTTATCTGGTGAACTGCTATACGCCCAATGCCCAGCGGGAGCTGGCGCGGCTGCCGTATCGGATGGAATGGGAAGATGCGTTTCGCGCATACCTGCAGCGGCTGGATGAGACAAAGCCCGTAATTTTATGCGGGGACTTAAATGTGGCCCATCAGGAGATCGACCTGAAAAATCCGAAAACAAACCGGAATAATGCGGGTTTTACCGACCAGGAGCGGGAAAAGATGACAGCCCTTTTGGAAGCAGGTTTTACCGACACGTTCCGCTATTTTTATCCGGAAAAAACAGAAGCATATTCCTGGTGGAGCTATATGCGGAAAGCGCGGGAACGGAATGCCGGCTGGCGGATTGATTATTTTATTGTGTCAAACCGGCTGCAGCCTTGTTTGGCGGACAGTCTGATTCATATGGACGTTCTGGGAAGCGATCATTGCCCCATCGGGCTGGAGCTTCGATAAAGTCTTGGAAAAGGCAGAGCGGAAGGAGGAGAACCTGATGTGTGAAACGACTGTATATCTGGTGGTTCCATGTTATAACGAAGAAGAGATGCTGCCGGAGACCTTTCGTCAGCTCACCCAGACGCTGGATGATTTGATCCGCGCAGGGAAGGCGGGCGAAGGAAGCCGGATGCTTTTTGTGGACGACGGAAGCAGCGACCGAACCTGGGCGCTGATTGCAGAGGCGGTCCAAAACAATCCGAGGATCTGCGGCGTGAAGCTGGCGCATAACCGCGGGCATCAAAATGCGCTGCTGGCCGGATTGATGACGGCCAAAGAGCGGGCAGATTGTGCCATTTCCTTAGATGCCGATTTGCAGGACGACATTGGCGTTCTGGGGGAATTTCTGGATAAATTCCACAATGGCTGTGATATTGTATACGGCGTGCGCAGCAACAGGGCCACCGATACGGCTTTTAAACGCAATACTGCCGGCGGATTTTACAGTTTGATGAAACGCTTGGGGGTTGAGACGATAAGCAACCATGCCGATTACCGGCTGATGAGCCGCCGGGCGCTGGAGGCTCTTTCGGAATATGACGAAGTCAATCTGTTTCTCCGCGGGATTGTGCCCCAGATTGGATATCCCCATGATGTGGTTTACTATGAGCGGAAAGAGCGGATGGCGGGGGAGTCCAAATACCCGCTGAAAAAAATGATCCGGTTTGCCATGGAGGGGATTACCTCTTTCAGCGTCAAACCGCTGAAACTGATCTCCAACTTTGGAATTTTTATTTCCGTGCTCAGTGTAGCGGGGCTGCTGTATGCGCTCATTTCCTATTTATCGGGCGTGACGGTTCCCGGCTGGACAGCGATTGTAAGCGCCATTTTTTTCCTGGGCGGGATTCAGCTTTTGTGCCTGGGCGTTGTGGGGACCTATGTGGGGAAGATTTATTCCGAAGTAAAGCAGCGTCCCCGATATCGCATTGAAACAGCACAGCTGCAATGAGTGTCCCGAAAGCGGGAAAAGAACCGCTGCCGGCTTTGCGGCATATCCTGTGGTATCATGGATTCAGGAGGGAGTATTGTGCCTTCGATTTATCTCAGTCCATCCACCCAGGAATATAATCCGTATATCACCGGCGGGACAGAAGAGCAATATATGAACGAACTGGCAGATGCGCTGGAACCGTATCTGCTTTCCAACGGAATTCGTTTTATCCGCAACAAGCCGGAAATGACGGCGGCATCTTCCATTGCAGCGTCTAATGCCGGGGAGTATGATCTGCATCTGGCCCTGCATTCCAATGCCGCGCCGGGCGCGCAGGCAGGCACTGTGCGAGGCAGTCAGGCATATTATTACCCGGGCAGCAGCCGGGGAGAGCGGGCAGCGCAACACTTTGCAGAGCAGTTGAAAAGAATTTATCCGCTGCCGGAAAACGTACAGGCGATTCCCACCACAACCATCGGAGAGGTGCGGCGCACCCGGGCCCCTGCTGTTTTGCTGGAGGTTGCATATCACGACAATCCGGAGGACGCAGCCTGGATAACGGCAAACATTTCGGAGATTGCCCGCGCGCTGGCCCAGGCGCTGACCCAATATTTTGGGCTGCCCTTCCGGGAGGCGGCAGTGCCCCGGGACGGCGTTGTCACGCTGACTTCCGGATATTTGAATATTCGGGACAATCCCAGCCCACAGGGAACGGTGATCGCCCGGGCATACAATGGAGCGCCCCTGACGATTTGGGGCCGGGCAGGGGACTATGCCATCGTGCAGTTCGGGACCATTGTGGGATTTGCCAAATCTGAGTTTATCTCTATTTTTCCTGAACCTGCACAGGAACACAAAACAAGATAAAAAGAACGTGACACTCCCTTGGTTTTGGCTGAGGGAGTGCTGTGGTAAAAGAACGTGCTTTGTTTTCGCCGGCAGACGGAAGGCAGAGCCAAAAAGCGAAGAAAAGGTGGCGCATACAGGTGCTTAGGGTTACAAATATAAAACTTCCCCTGGATGGGGACGACGCGATGCTTCTCAGACTTTGCGCCCGGGCAATGGGTGTTTCACCGGAGGAAGTGAAGCAGGTGACGCTGCTTCGAAAATCCATTGATGCCCGAAGCCGGCAGGATGTGCATTACACCTGTACGGTACAGTGCACGGTTGCAGATGAGAAAAAAGTGCTGCGTACACGGCGGGGCGGAAAGATCGTCCCGGATGATACAAAGCCATACCAGCTTCCAAAGCCGAAGAAACTTCCCGCTGTTCCGCCGGTGATTGTGGGTATGGGACCGGCAGGCCTGTTTTGCGGCCTGGCATTGGCTGAAATGGGCGTGCCGTCTGTCCTGGTGGATCGCGGGCGGCCGGTGGAACAGCGTGTGCAGGATGTGGAGCGCTTTTTTCAAACGGGGATGCTGAATCCTGCTTCCAATGTCCAGTTCGGAGAGGGAGGCGCCGGGACGTTCTCTGATGGAAAATTAACCACCGGTATCGGCGATCCGCGAATCCGATGGGTTTTGCGGCAATTTGTGGATGCAGGGGCACCGGAAGATATTTTATATCAGCAAAAGCCGCACATCGGGACGGATGTACTGCAGGAGGTGATCCGGTCGCTGCGGCGAAAGCTGCAGCAGAAGGGCTGTACGTTTTTATATGAACATCAGCTGATCGGCGTTGAAACGGAAGGCGATATGCTGCGGGCGCTTTTGCTGCAAACGCCGGACGGCAAAGCGCGGCAGCGGGCGGAGCAGACGGTGCTTGCCCTGGGGCACAGCGCGAGAGATACCATGGAGATGTTGTTTGAAACAGGGATTGCCATGGAAGCAAAACCATTTGCCATCGGGGTGCGGGCGGAGCATCTGCAAGAGGCGATCAGCAAAGCACAGTTTGGAGAGAAGGCGGCTCTTTTGCCGCCGGCGGATTATAAGCTGGTGTGTCATTTGCCAAATGGGCGGTCCGTCTTTTCGTTCTGTGTCTGCCCGGGGGGCTCTGTTGTGGCGGCGGTATCGGAACCGGGACGTCTGGTGACAAACGGCATGAGTCTGCGCGCAAGAGACGGCGCACAGATCAACGGCGGGATTTTGGTCAATGTGACGCCGGAAGATTTCTCCAGCGGCCATCCGCTTGCAGGAATTGCCTTCCAGCGCCGCTGGGAGGAAGCCGCTTTTCAGTTGGGCGGAGGGAATTACTGCGCTCCGGCCCAGCGTCTTTCGGATTTTCTGTCCGGCAGACCGTCCAGGGGGGCGGGAGACAGCGGGATTCAGGCGACCTACCTGCCGGGCGTGGTTTGGACAGATTTGCATGAGGCATTGCCTCCGTTTGTTTCTCACGCGCTGGAAGAGGCGTTTCCCTTCTTTGGACGGAAGGTGCGCGGATTTGATCAGGGAGATACACTGCTCACGGGAATCGAAACCCGCAGTTCTTCCCCTGTCCGCATTTTGCGGGATCACACGCTGCAGGCCAATTTGCGGGGCGTTTTCCCCTGCGGAGAAGGAGCGGGGTATGCCGGCGGCATTATGTCTGCTGCCGTGGACGGGATCCGCTGCGCGGAGGCCATTTGCAAAGGGGAATAAATTCGTTTCCATAAAGACAAAGCCCCGTATCGGGCCGGCTTGCTGCCGACCCGATACGGGGCAAATTTCTTCAAATGAAAATATTAATAATTTTTTGCTTCCAATTCAAAAAATGCCTTGGGGTGTGCACAGATCGGACATCCGTTGGGGGCTTCCTTGCCAATATGAATATGTCCGCAATTGCGACAGATCCAGGCCTGTTCTGCCTCTCTCTGGAAAACGGCGCCGGTTTCCAGATTTTTTAAGAGATTGAGGTACCGTTCTTCATGTGCTTTTTCGATTTTGCCCACGCCTTCAAACAAAAAGGCCAGACGGTCAAACCCTTCTTCTTTCGCGGTTTCGGCGAATTCGCGATACATTTCCGTCCATTCTTCGTGCTCGCCTGCTGCCGCAGCTTTTAAATTGGAGGCGGTATCCTGGATGCCGTCTAATTCCTTAAACCACAACTTTGCATGCTCTTTTTCATTTCCGGCTGTTTCGGTAAAGATAGCGGAAATCTGTTCATACCCCTCTTTTTTTGCCTTGCTTGCAAAATAGGTGTATTTATTTCTGGCTTGAGATTCTCCTGCGAATGCTGTCCACAAATTGGCTTCGGTTTTACTGCCTTTCAGTTCCATAGAAAAATCCTCCTTTTTATTGTACACGCATGTGGTATGTCTTTTCATTATACCGAATTTTGTTTAAAAAAGCAACGCTTTTGGCGGCTTTTTCTTTCCGGTTCAAAGGGGGTCTGATTTCTGGCATAAAAGCGAAAAGCAAGGATAAACTAACAGCGGGAGCAAGCGCTCTCTGGAAAAATTTGTCGTATCCGCAAGACGGATGGAGGAGGAACCGGAATATGAAACATGTCATGGCAGCTTTGTTGCTGTTTTTGATGTTGATGACAGGCTTGGCTGCCTGCAAAGGAAATGTCACAGATTCCGCAGTCACCAGTGAACCGCTGGTCACAGCGGACGTGCTGCCCGGGGAAAACACTTTGCCCGGATCCGGTGTGCCCACTGCACCGCCAGCATCTCCCCAGGCTTCACCGAAAGGGGTTTCGCAGGTGTTTTAAGACGGGAAGAAAGAAACTGCCGCTGGTTCAGCGGCGGTTTCTTTACCCTCGTGATATGGCAAAATTTACCAAAGGACTTGCATTATAAGGCGATTTTTGGTAATATGATACAGAACTATTCACAATAGTTTGAAAGTAGAAAGGAGAGACCAGAATGAAAAAGAAAACGATAATTGCAATTGTTTTGGCCTTTGGCTTGCTTGCCTCTCTCTTGTGCGGTTGCAGTCAAAGCGGAGAAAAAGCCCGGACACCGGAAGAAGTGGTCCAGGCCGCAACGGAGAAACTCCAGAAAGCCGACAGCGTGAAATATGAAATGGATATGGACATTTCCATGAAAGTATCCAGCGGATCCATCAACCAGACGCTGGATATGGTAACGGAATCAGATCTGCTCTGTTATCAGGAGCCGTTGATGATGAA
>JAFOJR010000179.1 GCA_017420125.1 Oscillospiraceae bacterium
GCAGGGTTTTTAAGCAGAATGAAGATACATTCCGTTTTACGGCAAACGGGGAAGTATCTTATTCGGGCAATGGATTGAAAAAATTCTTTATTTCCAATAGTGGGACGGCGGTGACACAAGCGGAGGTAATCGAAGCAGCTCACCAGATGATAAAACAGACAGTGGGGCCGCTGTACGGGAATTCATCCAGTTTTTATTTGGAAAAACTGGAGCAGACAGAAAAAAACAAATATCATTTAACTTTTGGATGCCAGGTAGAAGGGGTTCCGGTCTTTTTTTCGAACGGGACTCATGCTGTAGAGATTCAAATCAGCGGGACAAATATTTCTGCTTTTAAAGTGCAGCTTCGACAATATAATTTATCTGGAGATACAAGAACACTCGTGCCGGAGCGTCAAGCGATGAAGGCGCTTTCCAGTCAGGAAGGACAGTTGCGCTCCCTGTTTGTTGGTTATGTGGACGATGGTTCCGGGACCGTTACACCCGAGTGGTTGGCGCGTCAATAAGATGGAAGCACTGTGACAAGATGATGTGAGGGACATAAACATGGAATGGTCAAAGCTCAAAAATGTGATTTTATTGATACTGGTGGGTGTCAATCTGTTTTTTGTGGTTTTGATAGCATATCGGCAATCGAAAACGGTTTATTTGGAGCAAGAAGCCAAAGAAGATTTAATTCAGGCGCTGAACATCAATGGGATTTCGATGGGAACTGCACAATTTCCGCAGGAAAACAAATGGCCCAACTTGCAAATCAATTGGGATGTAGAACAGGCGCGTGGGATAGCAGAAGCCGTTTTAGGGAATGTTACAGAAGAAAGTCGTGGAAGTGCCACAGTTTATACGGGAGCGGATGGATCAGCTGTTTTTTACAGCGACGGTGTTTTTTCCGTTGCTGTTAATGTGAAGCAAGAACATTTGTCGCGACAGGCCGCAGAGGAATATGCAAAGCTGCTGATACAACAAATGGGGTTGGAAACGGGGCCATTAGAAGAACAGACAACAGAGGATGAAACGATTTCTTTTGTTGCGATACAGCAAGCGGAAGGATATGGAGTATTTAACTGCCCCATTACGATTACTTATGCAGAAGACGGAATCTTTTCCATGCAAGGAACCTGTTTGTTGGGAGAGATAAAATACCGGGCAGCGCAGCAGTCGACGATTTCTGTTTTTACAGCGCTCACAAAGCTTATTCAATATGAAGCGGACCATGGATCAGGCATAAAGGAGATTCAATTTATCCAAGTAGGATACCTACTGCCGACTATTTCAGCGAGCACCGTACAATTAGAACCGGTTTGGCATGTAACAACGGACCATGGTCAATATGATGTTAGCGGGACAACTGGGATTGTGAAAAAAACAGGGAGTAAAATATAAAATGATGTTTTTTTGAACGAGTTCAGTTTGTTGTTTGATTTTTCAAAAAGAAACGATAGGTTTTTTCTTCTAAAAAATAGAAAAATGCTGGAATTTTGTGCAAATTTGCTTTGATTTTACAGTAAAGAAATGGTATAATAAAACATGTTTGAGAAAATAAGGCAAAGAGAAAAATTTGATATTTCTCTTTTTCAGAAAAAGATATAGTTAAATTCACAGAATGAACCGAAGATGAGAGGGTGCAAGCGTGACAAAATATATCATTCATGGAGGCAATCCGCTCCACGGGGAGATTGCTATTAGTGGTGCAAAAAATGCGGCAGTTGCCATTTTACCAGCAACATTGTTGGTTGACGGCATATGTCGGATTGAGAATATTCCGCAGATCAGTGATGTAACTCGAATTTTAGAAATTTTGGAAGAATTAGGCGCAAAGATCCATGTGGTTAACCGCCATACAGTGGATATCGATTGCTCACATGTGCGCAACACACGGGCTTCTTATGAAATTATGCGTCAAATTAGAGCTTCCTACTATGTGATTGGCGGTTTGTTAGGTCGTTTTGGCAGTGCCGAAGTGGCAATGCCGGGTGGCTGCGATTTTGGTGTCCGTCCCATTGATCAACATATTAAAGGCTTTATTGCACTGGGTGCAAAAATCGACGTAGAAGGCGGTTTTATCCGGGCAGAAACGGCGTCTGGCCGCTTAGAAGGAACCCAGGTTTATCTGGATGTAGTTTCGGTCGGTGCAACCATCAACATTATGTTGGGAGCATGCCGGGCAAGGGGAACCACAATCATTGAAAACGCAGCAAAAGAACCGCATGTGGTAGATGTTGCGAACTTTTTGAACTCCATGGGGGCAGACATCATGGGGGCCGGTACAGATGTAATCAAAATTCGCGGTGTTGATTACATGAAAGGGGGATTTTATTCTATCATTCCCGATCAAATAGAGGCAGGCACTTATATGACAGCAGTGGCTGCCGCCGGCGGAGAAGTTCTGATACAAAATGTGATTCCCAAGCATTTGGAATGCATTACAGCCAAATTATTGGAAATGGGTGTCGATGTAGAAGAGAGAGATGACGCCGTCCTGGTACGCAGGACAGGGCCTTTGCGGAAAGCAAATATCAAAACCATGCCGTATCCCGGATTTCCAACGGACATGCAGCCTCAAATTGTAGCGTGTCTTTGTCTGGCAGAGGGGACCAGCGTGGTCACAGAAGGCGTATGGGATAACCGCTATCGGTATGTGGCAGAATTTAAGCGGCTCGGTGCAAATATTCGTGTAGACGGAAAAATCGCTGTAGTGGAAGGTGTAGAACGTCTGACAGGTGCCCCCATCCGCGCATGCGACCTGCGTGCAGGTGCCGCCATGGTAGTGGCTGGTCTTGCAGCTGAAGGATTAACAGAGATTGACTCGATTTATCATATTGAGCGAGGATATGAGAGCCTGGTGGAAAAATTACAAAACGTCGGCGCAGACATCCAAATGGTTACTGTGCCGGACGGAGTAGACAAACAACAGGCAGGCTGATTGGTACATTTCCAATTTGGCGATTTCGCCCGGCACTGGTTTTGCCAGCGTCGGGCGATTCTCACGCAGGAGGGGAATTCCAATGTTTTTATGTACACTCGCCAGCGGTTCCAGCGGAAACTGTGCGGTGGTATCTGACGGCACACATCATTTTTTGATTGACGCAGGGATTTCAGCCAGGCGAATTCAGAAAGGCCTTGCCGAAATTGGGTTGAAAAAAGAAGACCTGTCTGGTATATTTATCACCCACACACATACAGATCACATCAGCGGGCTGTCTGTGTTTTTAAAAAAGAGTGCTATCCCTGTTTATACATCGAAGAAAACCGGTGAAACATTGATAAAGCAGATTCCTGTTCCGCATAATCAGATACATACTTTTCAGCCGGATGAACCCTTTGATTTGTTTGACTGGCAGATCTTTCCGTTTTCCACTTGGCACGATGTGCCAGGCAGCGTGGGATACCGGTTGACGGCAGGGGAGGCCAGTGTCGCAGTAGTCACAGATCTTGGGCATGTAACAAAGCAGGTAGCAGATGGCATTGAAGGTGCAGAGATGTTGCTGCTGGAAGCTAATTATGACTTGGATATGCTCCGTATGGGATCGTATCCTGCCTTTTTGAAACGGCGTATTGAAAGTAATTATGGGCATCTGTCCAATTCAGATGCAGCACGGACAGCGGCGTGGGCGTTTCAGAATGGGACAAAAACCATCTTGCTGGGGCATTTGAGTGCAGAAAACAACCGACCGGAGTGTGCTTTGAAAACAGTGGGGGAAGAATTAGATCGCTTTGCAGGCAGGATTTGTTTGGAAGCGGTACCCCGTTCCACAGCCAGTCGGATTTATGCAGCGGGAGAGTCAAATGTGGAATATACGAGTTCTTTGTGTGGGAAAACTAAAAGAGACGTTTTATGCGCAGGCGGTCCAGGAATATCAGAAACGGCTGGGTTCATTTTGTAAGCTGGAAATCAAAGAATTTGCGGAAGAGAGACTGCCGGACAATCCTACAGCGACGCAGATTCAATTAGCTTTGGAAAAAGAGGCCCAAAGACTCCTGCCCGATTTGGGGAAAGGTGTAGTAATTGCGCTTTGTATAGAAGGGAAACTGTTTTCCAGTGAAGCTTTGGCACATCAAATGGAAGTGTTGGCTTTACATGGTCAATCCAGGCTGACCTTTGTTATCGGCGGTTCTTATGGATTGGCGCCTATTGTGAAGCAACAAGCACAATTGAAGCTTTCCATGTCCTTGATGACTTTTCCGCACCACATGGCGCGGGTGATGCTTTTGGAACAACTGTATCGCGGGTTCCAAATTTTGAAAGGAACAAAATATCATAAATAAAAAATACGCAAAAGCAAAAGGAGAAAATAAAATGCTCTGGTGTGAAAAATGCAGAAAAGAATTTGCCGACAGCCAGCAAACACGTTGTCCTCATTGTGGCGGGATGTTGCAGAAAATTGCGCCGGAGGAGATGGAATCGGCAAAAGTTAGTTGGGGACGGCAGGATGAAAAATTGGAGCCTAGTTGGCCGCGAGATAAAGAGGGAACGCCAGAACCGGCAGCGTTTTTGTGCGAAAGTTCCCATTTTGGCGCAGATGGAGAAATTACCATTTCCATGCTTCGCGCATTTGGAATTCCTGTGTTGCAAAAATATCCCGGTGATGGACAGTTGGGAAAAGTAGTTTTGGGATTTTCCGGGTATGGAGTTGACTTATATGTTCCGGAGAGTATGTTGGAGCTGGCACAGGAATTATTGGCTTCGCCAGAAGAAGAGGAGCAGGAAGGAGATCGATAAATGACATACCGGGAAGAATATCAAAAGTGGCTGAACTCTGGTGTATTGACAGATGCAGAAGAAGACGAATTGCTTTCGCTTGCCGATGCGGAGACAGAACTGGAAAGTCGATTTTACGGTCCACTGGAGTTTGGAACTGCAGGTTTACGGGGTGTAATGGGCTTAGGTTTGAATCGGATGAATCTGTATGTTATCCGCCATGTGACGGAAGCGTTTGCCCGGGTGATTTTAGAAGAAGATCCCGAAAATGCCAGCCAGGGAGTTGCTATTTGCTTTGATTGCAGAAACAACAGCGCAGAGTTTGCACGGGAAGCAGCCTGCGTAATGGCCAGCCATGGGATTTCCGTTCGACTGTTTGCGGATATGCGCCCCACACCGGAATTGTCGTTTGCCATTCGTGCATATCATTGCATTGCGGGGATCAATATTACTGCCAGCCATAACCCGAAAGAATATAATGGTTATAAAGTATATTGGTCAGACGGCGCCCAGCTCCCACCAGCCAAGGCAGATGCCATTGCAAAAAAAATGGAAGAAATTGATTTGTTTTCTGATGTGAAAAAAATGGAGTATGCCGATGCAGTAGAAAATGGCCTGATCACTCTTTTGGGAATGGAAACAGATGAGACGTTTCTGCAAAAGGTGATGGAGCAGGCAATGAATCCAGAGGTAGTACAGAAAAGCGCCCAAAAGTTGACGATTGTTTACACCCCTTTTCATGGAACAGGGTATCGGCTGATTCCGGAAGCGCTACATCGTTTGGGAATTCAAAATCTAATCTGTGTTGAAGAGCAGATGATCATTGATGGCGATTTCCCTACGGTCAAAAGCCCAAATCCGGAGGAAGAAGCCAGTTTTGAGTTGGCTATCCCACTGGCCAAAGCCCATCAGGCGCAGCTCATTATTGGCTCGGATCCAGATGCAGATCGGGTTGGAATTATGGTTCGCAACGGGGAAGGGGAATATGAAGCCATTTCCGGAAACCGTACCGGGGTATTGCTGTTGGATTATATCTTACGGACACGCAAACAATTGGGAACACTGCCGGATCATGCAGCAGTATTAAAAAGCATTGTGACCACGGATATGGCCCGTGCAGTGGCAGAGTCATATGGGGTTTCCTGTTTCGACACATTTACCGGATTTAAGTTCATGGCAGAGAAAAAGGGACAGTTGGAACGGGCAGGAACTCATGAAGTGGTATTTTCTTATGAAGAGTCCTATGGCTATATGGTTGGCGATTACGTACGGGACAAGGATGCCGTAACAGCTTCCCTGCTTTTGGCAGAGATGGCGGCCTATTATGCATCAGAGCATATGACTCTGCTGGATGGGTTGGAACTTCTGTTCCAGCGGTATGGGTACTATGGCGACCGCACAATGAATCTGGTCATGCCGGGGATCGATGGCCTTCAAAAAAGGAAGAACCTGATGGAACGGCTGCGCAAAACCCCATTGAAGAATATTGCAGGAACAAGAGTGCAGTTTATTTTAGACTACCAGAACGGCAAGAAAACCGATTTCATTGCAGGGACAGAAACAAATGTAGAACTTACGGGTTCTAACGTGCTTTGCTATGGATTGGAGGATGGCACCAACTTTATTATCCGTCCCTCTGGGACAGAGCCAAAGATTAAAATTTATTTATTAACAAAGGCGGACAGCGCAAAAGAATGCCAGGAAAAAATAAAAACATATGCCGCTTTTGTAAATACACTGCAATAACAGACAGCATAATAAGAACCAGTTGCTTCTTTTTATTGAGCAACTGGTTCTTTTAATAAATTGCTTTCAATTTTACAGGATTATTGCACCCATTTTTCAA
>JAFOJR010000180.1 GCA_017420125.1 Oscillospiraceae bacterium
ACACGGGCCGGAAGCCACCATATACCGCCCGGGAATTCCGCCTAAAAAAGTAGTAATGCTTTGGTTGGGGCGAATACCCAGCACGGATTCCACAGGTCCTGTCATTCCCAAATCAGTGATGTAACCCGTTCCTTTTGGAAATATCCGTTCATCCGCCGTGGGGACGTGGGTATGAGTCCCCCAAACAGCCGTTACCCGGCCATCCAGATAATACGCCATGGCCAGCTTCTCACTGGTGGCCTCGGCATGAAAATCCACAAAAATCAAATCGACATCCATTTTCCGTATCAGCTGATCTGCCAAAGGGAACGGATTGTCCGGCCCGAAATCCATATTGCAACGTCCGATCAAATTGATCACTCCTATGCGCACACCATGCCGCTCGCAAATGCAAACACCGTGCCCCGGCATACGGGGAGAGGCGTTGGCCGGGCGAATCAGGCAATCCATCTGATCCAACATGGGAAAAATCTGTTCTTTTGCCCAAGTGTGATTTCCCATCGTGATCACGTCCACACCTGCTGTCTGCATTTCTTCCACCTGTCGGGGCAGCAATCCCAAACCCGCTGCGTTTTCGCCGTTTGCGATAACAAAATCGATTTTCTGAAACCGCTTAAATGCCGGCAGTACACGGGTTAAATGCTGGAGTCCCTCATCTCCTACAATATCGCCGATTGCTAAAACATGGATTCCCATACCATTCTCCTCGTTTTCCTCTGTTCTTTTTATAGATTTTTTATTATATCATATTCCGCTTGGAAAATACAGGTTTTTTTCGCCAGTTCGCCGTCTGCCGCCCTCGCTAAAACATGTTTTTTCGGAGGATTTCATTGGTCTCTTGACTTCTTTTCAAAATCTGCATATACTGGTTCATGTGAAATTTTTCTGTTTACAAAAGAAACGGGAGGATGTAAAAATGAAATTGTTTATTGACACTGCCAATGTGGATCACATCCGGGAAGCCGCTTCTTGGGGCGTTCTGTCCGGCGTGACAACCAATCCCAGCCTCATTGCAAAAGAAGGGCGGGATTTCAAGACTGTGGTAAAGGAAATCGCCGCCATTGTGGATGGCCCCATCAGTGCCGAAGTGCTTAGCGATAACGGCGATGAAATGGTAAAAGAAGCTGTGGAATTGGCGCAGATTCACCCCAATATCGTCATCAAAGTCCCTATGACCAAAGAGGGCCTGAAAGCCACCTCCGCTTTGTCGAAACAGGGGATCCGCACCAATGTCACTTTGGTCTTTTCCGCAAATCAGGCGCTGTTGGCCGCCCGCGCCGGCGCCAGTTTTGTCAGCCCTTTCGTGGGTCGGATGGATGACATCGGCAACAGCGGGATAACTTTGATCGAAGAAATCACGGATATTTTTACGCTGCACGACATTAAAACGGAAATTATTGCTGCCAGCATTCGTACCACCATCCATGTAACGGAGTGCGCCAAAGCTGGCGCAGATATTGCCACCATCCCCTTTGACGTGTTGAGTAAAATGTTCCAGCATCCATTGACAGATGCCGGGATCGCTCGTTTTAAAAAGGACTGGGCAGCTGCAAATTTAAAATAAGAGGACAAAAACAGACTTGCAGCTTTTTCGTTGCAAGTCTGTTCTTTTAGTTTCGTTGCACAGGACCCCTTTGTTGTGCTACAATAGGCACGAAATTGCGATATGAAACGGTTGTTTCAATCCATATCACATAGAAAGGAAGAGTAAGCATGTCTATCTTTGAAGCTGGTATGTTGATCTGCTTTGGCTTCGCTTGGCCAATCAGTATTTACAAATCGTTGAAATCCCGTTCCACCAAAGGAAAAAGCGTTTTCTTCTCCATCGTTGTGGACATAGGCTATGTCTGTGGAATCATACATAAAATTTTATACAGCCCCGATTTGGTCATGGTCCTTTATATTTTGAACTTTATTATGGTCTCCATCGATCTTCTTTTGTTCTTCCGCAACCGCAGATATGAAAAAGCAGAAGCAGCCAAAGCTACT
>JAFOJR010000181.1 GCA_017420125.1 Oscillospiraceae bacterium
AGTTTGATGAGTGATAAATGTAAAATTCAAATTTCCCAAATCATGGTACACTGCACCGCCACCGGACATCCGACGCACTACGTGGATACCGTTCTCTTTCACATATGCCGCATTTATTTCCTGGACGGTGTTTTGATGCTTGCCAACAACAATGGTGTTGTGATTGCGCCAAAGCAGCAAGTAAGACTGAGATGGATCCAGAGAGGAAAATACGTATTCTTCCAAGGCAAGATTGAAATAACAATCTGTACTCTCATTCGGGATATAAATCATAGAGAAAGGTCTCCTTTATATCTGGTGTTCTCTCAATTCACCCCGGCGATAAGCAGCCAGCAGCCATTTTAATTCTTCTACGCGCTGTGACAGATCCTTTCCTGTGTCCGTATCTGCGACCCGCATCCGTGGATGGATTTCCTCCACAATTTCCAAGGTGGGAGAAGGCGGAGTGGCGACATCCGGAGAATATGGTTTGTGAATGGCCAAGGCCAAATGCTGGGAGTTGAAAATTAAAGTGTATCCACCAATACCGGTTTTGCTTTGATAGGCTTTGGCCATGCCGCCATCGATAATATATAACAGCCCATCTCCCTTTTTGGGATGCTCTCCTTTTTTTGTTTTGACGGGAACGTGACCATTGATGATTCGGGATTTTTCAGGGTCCAGCTCAAATTCCCGCAAAAGCATTTCACAGGTTTCCCGCTGAGCGATCAATTTGTAATATGCATTGGTATGTTCTTTATGCGTTTTTTTATCTGCCACAAAGTAACGTTCAAAGGTGGTCATCTGATCTTTGCCAAATAGAGGTGATTTGCTTCCACACCACAAGTACCAAACGAAGTCCTGGGCGAATTGCCGTTGGGGAGAGCCCGGCTCACCGAAATAAGCAAGACGGGTTTGAGCGTCGATATAGTCCAGCCAGTTGCGTCCCTGATAGCGGGTCCCATTCAGTTCTACAGTTTCCAATTCACCTTCTTCTGTGAGGGGGATACATCCATGATACAGCAAGTTGCCGTTGAACCGTTTATACATACTGCCGTAAGAATAGAGGAATCGGATATGTCGATTTAAGGGTTCGCTGTAAATAAAAGAAGCAGTTAGGCTTTTCATCAATGCTTCTTCTTCCGGCGTCAGCGCCAAAGGATTATCCGGATCAACTGTAGGGAAGTTTGTATCCTGCAGGGGATAGATGCCGCTTTTCAGCGTAATTTCACCAGTTTTAAAATTGATTCGATTCAGCAGATCCCGATGCTCCATATGAAATTCTGGACGACGGGCGATGAGTTGTCCTTCCAGTTTAAATTGAATGACAGAAATAGCTTTGTGCATTTTAGCGCCCAGTGCCAGACTGATGGAATCGTATTTATTTTCGTCTAAAACATGAAGCTGGAAAAATTCACAAGGATCATCGGCATAGACTGTAGAGGCGAATGTTGACAATGGACGCAGATTAATGCCATATGCTGTTTCCAGCAAATCAAAACTATTGTATCGGATGCCAATGCGCAGTACAGTGGCAATGAGGGCAGGAGACCCAGCCGCCGCGCCCATCCAGGTGATATCGTGGTTTCCCCACTGGATGTCAATGTCTGAAAAATGGAGCAGTTCATTTAAAATAGCGTCTGGCCTGGGGCCGCGGTCATAAATGTCCCCGATGATGTGAAGCATATCCACAGAAAGGCGCCGGATAGCATTGCAGATACCGATGATAAGTGTATCGGCCATTCCGGTTTCCACCATGGAGCGGATAATGGCTTCGTGATATGCACTGCGGTTGTCGCTTCCATCGTCATAGAGGAGTTCTTCAATGATGTAGGCGAAGTCCGGAGGTAAACGCTTTCGAACTTTGGAACGAGTGTATTTGGAGGAGGCGATTCGACAGATTTCTGCCAAGTGGAAAATAGTTTGGCGATACCATGCTTCATCAAGGCCGCCATTCTGCTCTAACGTGCGCAGGGTATGCTCCGGTTGATAGATCAAAGTGGCCAATGCTTCCCGCTGGGTCTCATCCAGCGCATTACCGAACCGCTGGTCAATTTTGGAACGAATGGTGCCGGAGGCACTGTTGAGCATATGTAAAAAAGCGCTGTGTTCTCCATGAAGGTCGCTGAAAAAATATTCTGTTCCTTTCGGCAGGCTTAAAATGGCTTTTAAATTCACAATCTCGGCTAAAACGGAGGTTGCATTTGGATATTTTCGCGCTAGAAGTTGTTTATAATGTTCATTCATACCGCAAAATCCTTTCTTGTAGATTTGGCTTGTTGGATACGGATTGAATGGAAGAAACCATAAAATTTTCTTAATTTCAGTTTACTAAATTGCCTAATAAATGTCAATTAGGGCAGAGCAAGGACGATTGACGGAAAATCGTTCATCCGATATAATAGAATCAATGTAAAATGAATCCAAAAGGAGCGTGTCCAAGTGGGAAGTTGTGGAAATCAGATCGCAGAAGAACATTTGCAGCAGCAGAAAGAATATATGGAGCAGATAAGGGCGCTGATGGCGCAGCGAAGTGAGCATCCGCCGGCTGCTTTTGTGGATACTTATGGCTGTCAACAAAACGAGGCAGACTCGGAACGTATCCGCGGAATGCTGCAGCAGATGGGATATCATTTTATAACAGAAGAAGAAAAAGCCGACCTGATTGTCATCAACACTTGTGCGGTACGTGCCCATGCGGAACAGCGGGTGCTGGGAAATGTGGGGGCATTGACCCACACCAAGCGGAAAAACCCCAATCAGATTATCTGTTTATGCGGGTGTATGATGCAGGAAGCACATATGGAAGAAAAAATCCGCAAGTCCTTTCGCCATGTGGATATTGTGTTTGGCCCTCATGCGTTGTGGCGTTTCCCGGAATTGCTCCATCGTAAATTGACGAAAGGCGGCCGGTTATTTGAGACGGCGCCGTCCGACGGCGTTATTGCAGAAGGGCTGCCCGTTGTGCGGCGTGATCCGCCCAAAGCATGGGTTATCATCATGCAGGGGTGCAATAACTTTTGCTCTTATTGCATCGTTCCTTATGTACGTGGAAGAGAACACAGTCGAATGCCAGATCAGATTGTTGCGGAAGTAGAAGCTTTAGTGGCGCAGGGATACAAAGATATCATGCTGTTGGGGCAAAATGTCAATTCTTATGGGAAAGACCTGGCGCTTTCCATTGATTTTTCAGAGCTGCTGCGTCGGTTGAACCGCATTGAGGGAGATTTTATTCTTCGTTTTATGACCAGCCATCCCAAAGATGCTTCTCCACGTCTGTTCCAGACAATGGCAGAATGTGAAAAGATAGAGTGTCACCTCCACCTGCCGTTCCAGGCGGGCAACAACCGGGTTTTAAAAGATATGAACCGTGGGTATACCAAGGAAGCTTATTTGGAGTTGATTCGGCAGGCGCGGCAGTGGGTTCCAGATGTAGTTCTGACGTCTGATATTATTGTGGGCTTTCCCGGAGAGACCACCGAAGAATTTGAAGATACGCTGGATGTGCTGCGTCGAGTGGAATTTGACGCGTTATTTACCTTCATTTATTCTCCAAGAGAGGGTACGCCGGCGGCACGCAAAAAAGACCCTATGCCTAAGGAAGAAAAACAGAAAAATTTCCAACGTCTTTTGGATGTGCAGAATGAAATTTCAGCCCGGAAGCACAAAGCATATATTGGGAAAACCGTGCGTGTATTGGTGGATGGAGAAAGCGGCGAAGAAGCCTATCCGCTGAGTGCCCGGACAAAAGGAGGCCGTTTGGTTCACCTGGCAGGTGATCGAGATTTGGTGGGCACATTTGCAGAAGCGAAAATTACAAACGCATCGACCTGGGCGTTGTTTGGAACGGTGGAGAAACGCGAGTAACAGGAAAGGGAGAAAAAACATGGCAGACATAGTGGAATTGACCCCTATGATGAAACAATATTTTGAGATCAAAGAAAAATATCAGGACTGTATTTTATTTTTCCGCTTGGGCGATTTTTACGAGATGTTTGCCGAAGATGCAAAGATTGCATCAGAAGAGCTGGATTTAACATTGACTTCACGGGACAGAAGCAAGGAAAAGACAGAAGAGCGCACTCCTATGTGCGGCATCCCATACCATTCCAGCGAAGCATACATTGCACGGTTGATCAGCAAAGGATACAAAGTCGCGATTTGCGAACAAACAGAGGATCCTGCGAAAGCCAAGGGGCTTGTGGCGCGAGAGGTAACACGCATTGTTACACCAGGTACCGTAATGGATACCTCTATGCTGGAGGAAACAAAAAACAATTACATTTCTTCAATTTATTTGCAGGGAGCAGAAGGTGCTGTCTGCTTTGCGGATATTTCTACAGGGGAATTCTATGCAGCCTCTTTCCGCGATAACCAGATGGTGGATCATTTACTCAATGAACTGAGCCGATTTTCCC
>JAFOJR010000182.1 GCA_017420125.1 Oscillospiraceae bacterium
CCTCGCGGTGGAGAAGGCCGCTTTTCCCAAAATTCCGGTATAGATGCTGCAGTGTGTTTGCGCAGAGGGACAGATATTACACTGGCAGGTTACGGCATTTTGATTAATCAGCTTTTGGAAGCGGCAGAATTGCTACAAGAACAAGGCGTTTCCGCTGAAGTGATCAAACTCAATGAAGTAGGAGCTGGTTTAGATACATCTTTTGTCTCTAATTCTGTCCGGCGGACAAAGCGCTTATTGGTGCTGGAGGACTGTATCATGCAAGGCAGTGTCGGACAGCAGCTTGCTGCAGCCTTGGTACAGGAGCAGGTAGAGACGGAAGGTGTTTGGCTGCAAAACTTGCAAACGCAGTTTGCGGTGCAGGGAACCGTGTCCCAACTGTATGAACGATATGGCTTAACGGCACAAACTGTTTTGCAAAAGGCTTTGGAATTGTGCCGGGAATCGGGAAAAAACATATAGGGAAATCTATCATTATGAAAGAAAAAAAGAGACTGGACGTTCTTTTGTTTGAAAAGGGTTTGGCGGAAAGCCGCCAAAAGGCACAGACACTGGTAATGAGTGGGCTTGTTTTTGTGGATGGAAAACGGGAAACAAAATCAGGTGTACAGATCAGGGCAGAAGCAACAATAGAAGTAAAAGACAAGGGCCCCGGCTTTGTGAGTCGAGGTGGTTTAAAGTTGGAAAAAGCGTTGGATACTTTTGGTGTAGATCCCAGTGGCCTTGTGGCGCTGGATGCCGGTGCTTCCACAGGTGGATTTACCGATTGCCTGTTGAAACGAGGCGTATCCAAGGTATATGCCATAGATGTAGGATATGGACAGCTGGATTGGAAGCTGCGGCAGGACCCCAGAGTTGTGTGTATGGAACGCACAAACCTGCGGTATGTAACCCGCCAGGACATTGAATATCCAATTGATCTTGCAACATTGGATTTGTCTTTTATTTCTCTTCGTTTGGTGTTGCCTGCAGTACGGATGTTGTTGAAAGAAACGGGACAGGTTTGCTGTTTGATTAAACCACAATTTGAAGCGGGGCGTGAAAAAGTCGGGAAAAAGGGTGTTGTGAGAGATATGGAAGTTCATATAGAAGTGTTGGAACATTTTTTGCAAGATGCAGAAAATTGTGGATTCTCCGTTCGTGCAATGTCATTTTCTCCCATCCAAGGGCCGGAAGGAAACATTGAGTTTTTGGGCCATCTGACAGTGGGAGCAGAGATTCCCTTTGATAAAGAATCGATTCGAACTCTGGTGGAACAAGCGCATGGCGTGTTTCAGAGAGGGGGAGGGAAATGAAGAAATTTGTTTTGGTGTCCAATCCTTATCGAGATAAGGGGATGAAAACAGCACTTCGCGCGGAAAAAATTTTAAACGCTGTAGGGATTGAAACCAGACTCTGTTTATCGTTGCAGGGGAAAGCGAAAAATGTGACTCCTCCAGGTGTAACGGTGGAGGATTTGGACACACAGCTTCAGGACGCCGATATGCTGATTTCCTTTGGAGGTGACGGGACCATCTTGCATGCAGTGAAATCAG
>JAFOJR010000183.1 GCA_017420125.1 Oscillospiraceae bacterium
CTCAAGGAAAGCGCAGCATTCTGCACAGTGCTCTGCACCTTGGAAGAACTCAGCAGGTTTGTCAGCAGAGAAGAATTCTCGTCATAATGAATATTAAAGGTGTCGATGAAAAGCTGAAGGCGAAAGATCAGATGGCCTGGGTTGGTCAGATGAACAATATCCGGCAGCGCGCGGAAGAAATCATTCTGCAAGAATTGATTTATGGATAACAAGAAAGCCGCTTCTTGGGAGGCGGCTTTTTCATGTAATGGACCTTTATCTCGGAAACTCATTTGAAAAAATCTCTTGGTGCTCGCAAAACTCCCTTGAAAATGTTTTGTACAAAGCCAAAAGTCCTTTATGGATTCGAGTTCTAAAGGCTCTGCTAAAAAAGGTATGCCTATTCCCCTGAATTTATTGCAGTTTCATTTTGACCTTTTTCTTGCAGCCAAGCATCCAGCTGGCGTTGGTTCTCTTCAATGATCCGATCAATGCCGGCGTTTTTCACTTCCTGATTGAAGGCTGCCAGCGCTGCGTCCACGTTGGACAGCATGCCGCATTCCAGGGCGGGCAGATACAGGGAAACAACGGAATTGACAGCAGCGATTTCGCTGGAAACGCTTTCCCCATTGAAAACATAGCCCAGACTTAACGAATTCTGTGCCTGGGTGTTGAAGGCGGAAAGCTCGTTATAGAAATCAGGAGTGGCGGGCAGCCAGTGCTGTACCTGCATTTGATCACCAAACCGGGAAAAAATGCTGGCGTAGCCGGGGGCGGACTGATCAGCATTTACCACATTGGTGATCACGCCCGGCTCCACTTGCCTGTAATGGATACCTTCAATGCCATTGGACAATAGATTAGCCACTTGAGCGTTTGAATAAAGCAAGTCAAGGAATGCAACGGCTTTCTCCGGACATCTGCTGGTTACGGGAATCCCCCACATGCGTTCCTGCAAGCTGCTGGTGGAATTGACGGCGGGTGTGATCTGCACGATGCTGATGGGAAATGGGTAATTCCCCTGCTGTATCGGGCCTTCGATGGGCGAATAATTGGTGGTCATGCCAAAAACCTGCCGATGCGCGATGTATTCGTTGCTGCGAATGCCGCTGGTCAGGGAATGATCAGGGGCGTACCCTTTTTCTACCCAGTCGCGATGACGGTGTAAATAATCCCTGAATGCCGGCGATTCAAACAGGTTTTCGATCTTTGTGCTTTTGAAGGGATCAAAGGTTACGCCATAGGCGAATAAAGTGTTTCCGTATCCTTCCAGGCAAATATCATGCTGGGGGTTAAAGGTTTCTCCGTTGCCAAAGACAGTGCCGTATACGCCGGGCAGCTTTTCGTGAAGAACAGAAAAAATTTGCTCCAATTGATCGCAGGAAACAGGATTAGGCACCTGAATGCCCAGGCTGTCCGCCATTTCCCGGTTGTAGATAAAGCCGCCGGATTTGGCGGTATAAGCGTCGGCCGGAATGGCATACAATTCACCGTTGACCCGTCCCGCGTCTATCTGCCCGCCCAAAAAGGATAGCAGATGCTCTCCGTGAGCCGCTACCAGATCGTCCAAAGGCAGCAGTTTGCCTTCCAGCGCCATTTGCGTCATGGGCAGGGTCAACCCGGCCATGACCAGATCAATCTGTTCCCCGTTGGTGATCATCTTGTTGATCTGGGATTCATGCCGCCGGATATCCACGTTCAGCAGCTTGATTTTTGCGTTCAGCAGTGGAAAAACAATTTTGTTTACTGCCTCCTCCACGATGGGAATATCTGTGTATTCCGCCCCAAAGGTGACGGTCTCAATGATGATCACATCCTCTGTCTCTGCGGATACCGGCGGAAGGAATCCCAGCACAAGGCAGAAAACAGCCAGCAGGCAGCCTATTTTTTTCATTGCTCGTTCCTTTCATCATCATCGCGGTCAAGCATGGTTATGCGGGTACTCATCCGGTGATCCTGGCTGATCGCGGGCAAAAAGATGTCCACCTGGGCGCCGCCATTGGCCGCGTTGCTGAATATTAAATCCGCTCCGGTTTCATAAATCAGGCTGATGCGTTCAATGGTGTTTTGAATGCCCAAACCCAGCCCTTCCTGCTGCACCTTGGTTCGTTGAAACTCCTGTATCTTTTTCAGCACTTCAACAGGATAGCCGGCCCCGGAATCATGGATGCGAATATGCAGCCTGCCCTCCTCTTCCCGAATGCTTACGTCCACCCGGTTTTCTTCCCCCACCGTCAGGGAGTGTTTGATGGCGTTCTCCGCGAAGGTTTGTATCACGATGGGCGGGATGAACGCTTCCTTTAATTCCTCCGGACAATTGATGCTGTATACAAAGCTGTCAGGATAGCGGATTGTTTGCAGCTCAAAATAGTTTTTCACATGCTCCAATTCCGCCTCGATGGGCACCAGCGGCTCGCTGATATGCGCCACATAGCGATAGTACCGGGACAGGCAC
>JAFOJR010000184.1 GCA_017420125.1 Oscillospiraceae bacterium
ATGGGAAGTTACAGCGTTCGTCTTTAACAGAAGATTATAAAAGAAAGTGTTTGCAGGGAGGAGGAGCAAAGCAGATGAAGGGGAACGATTCGTTTCGGCCAAAGCGGAAATTGTCGTCATCCCGGGTAATCATTCTGGGCTTTGTCAGTATGATTTTGCTGGGGTCTTGTTTGCTGATGCTGCCGATTGCAACGCAGAGTGGAAAGGCAACTCCATTTTTTGACGCGCTTTTCACCTCTACTTCTGCTGTTTGTGTAACGGGCCTCGTGGTCCAAAACACTGCCACTTATTGGTCTGGTTTTGGACAGGCCGTTTTGCTGTTGTTAATACAAATTGGCGGTATGGGAGTCGTCACTGCAGCCATTTCCATTGGGATTTTATCTGGAAGAAAGATCTCTCTGATGCAGAGAAGCACAATGCAGGAAGCTATTGCAGCGCACAAAGTAGGCGGTATTGTTCGTCTGACGGGTTTCATTGTCAAAATGACATTTTTGATCGAACTGATCGGTGCGGCAATTATGGCGCCAACCTTTTGTCATGACTATGGTTGGAAAGGGATTTGGATGGCAGTCTTTCACTCTGTTTCCGCTTTCTGCAATGCTGGATTCGATTTAATGGGTATCAAAACGGAGTTTTCTTCTCTTACTCCTTACGCAACAAACCCGATTATCAATTCAACCATTATACTCTTGATTGTCATAGGCGGTATTGGTTTTTTGACCTGGGATGATATTCGCACAAAAAAATGGCATCTGCGTCGATATCAGATGCAGAGCAAAGTAATCCTTTGGACCTCGGCGATTTTAATTATTCTTCCTGCTGTCTATTTCTATATTTGCGATTTTTCACATCTGGAACCGCAAGGAAGAATATTTGGGGCGTTATTTCAATCCGTCACCACAAGAACGGCAGGATTTAATACAGCGGATTTAACGGCTATAAGCCAACCGGGGCAATTTTTAATGATTGCATTGATGCTGATCGGCGGTTCTCCCGGCTCCACCGCCGGTGGTATGAAAACAACTACAATTGCCGTTTTATTTACGACAGCTTTATCCGTTTTTCGCAGAAAAGAATATGCCAATTTTTTTGGCCGACGATTGGAAGAAAATGTGATTAAGAATGCAGCTACCATCTTTTTGATGTATTTGTTTCTTCTGTTCAGCGGAAGTTTTATCATTTGCATGGCAGAAGGATTACCTCTGCTTTCCTGTTTATTTGAAACAGCGTCTGCTATCGGTACCGTTGGCTTAACGCTAGGGATCACACCGTCTTTGGGAATTTTGTCCAAAGGAGTTTTAATTTTATTGATGTTCCTTGGCCGGGTTGGGGGCCTGACATTGATTTTTGCTACCGTTTCCGCCACACAAAAGAACATGTCTAAATTGCCTGAGGCAAAAATAACTGTAGGGTAGAGGTGAAACCATATGAAAACAATCCTTTTGATTGGCCTGGGAAGATTTGGGAAACATATAGCCATTCATTTAAATCAATTGGGGCATGAAGTGATGGCTATCGACAAATCGGAAGAGCGAGTAGCGGACGTACTTCCCTTCGTAACAAGTGCCCAGATTGGAGACAGCACCAATGCGGCCTTTTTGGAATCTTTGGGCATTCGGAATTTTGACGTCTGCATTGTTGCGATTGGAAATGATTTTCAAAGCTCGCTGGAAACGACCTCTTTACTGAAAGAACTGGGCGGGAAACTCGTTGTGGCAAGAGCCTCCAGGGATGTCCAAGAGAAGTTTTTGCTGCGCAATGGGGCAGACGAGGTGGTCTATCCGGAAAAGCAGCTTGCCAAATGGACGGCCATTCGCTACAGTGCAGATCACATCTTGGATTACATTGAATTGGATGG
>JAFOJR010000185.1 GCA_017420125.1 Oscillospiraceae bacterium
AGGGATCCTTCAAGAAGGCCCGCCCCATCAACATGGATCTGGTGGACGCCCAGCAGGCCCGACGGGTTCTGGATCGTCTGGTGGGCTATAAAATCAGCCCCATCCTCTGGGCCAAGGTGCGAAAGGGCCTGTCTGCCGGACGGGTCCAGTCTGTGGCAACCCGTTTGGTGGTGGACCGGGAAGAGGAAATCCGTGCGTTCGTGCCCAAAGAATACTGGTCGCTGGATGCGGATTTGCAGAGAACCGCCCCCAACACAGGTGCGTTTTCCGTGCATTTTCACGGCATCGGGAAAAAGAAACTGGAGCTGGAAACAGAGGAAACGGTAAACCAGATCATTGCCGCGGTGGAGCATGCGCCCTTTGTGGTGCAGTCTGTGAAGCGGGGCCAGAAAAACAAATCTCCCCTGCCGCCTTTTGTGACGTCCACCTTGCAGCAAGAGGCGTCCAGCAAACTGGGCATGACGCCGCGGCGCACCATGTCCATTGCCCAGCAGTTATATGAAGGAATTGATGTGCAGGACGTGGGGACCGTGGGCCTGATCACCTATATGCGGACAGACTCTCTTCGGATTTCCCAGGAAGCGTCCGGCGCGGCAAAGGATTTTATTTTAGCCCGATACGGCGCGGAGTATTATCCGCCCACTCCCAGAAGCTATAAATCCCGTGCCGGTGCGCAGGATGCCCACGAGGCGATTCGTCCCAGCGACGTGCATCTGACACCGGAACAGGTGAAAAAAGATTTAACCGGCGATCAATACCGGCTGTACAAACTGATTTGGAGCCGCTTTTTGGCTTCCCAGATGGCAAACGCCGTTTACGATACCATCTCGGTGGAGATGGAAGCAGGGGGATACAGTTTCCGCGCCAGCGGCTCCGCCATCCAGTTTGCCGGATATACCGCGGTTTATCAGGACAGCCGGGACGAGGAAAAAGAGGAGAAGCAGTCCCTCATGGCAGACCTGCAGGAGGGCGAAACCGCGGCGCTCGTACAGCTGAAGAAAGAACAGCATTTTACCCAGCCGCCGGGACGGTACACAGAAGCGTCCCTGATCCGCGCGATGGAAGAGTGCGGCATTGGCCGGCCTTCCACCTACGCGCCCACCATTTCTACCATTACGGCCCGGGAATATGTGGTGAAAGAAGGGAAAACCCTTCGCCCCACCCCGCTGGGCGAGGTTGTCACGAAACTGATGTGCGACCATTTCCCCAAGATTGTAGATGTGAATTTCACTGCCCATATGGAGGAAGATCTGGACAGCGTAGAAGCCGGCCGGCAGCAGTGGCAAAGTGTATTGGATGCATTTTACGGCGACTTTTCCGAAACGCTGGAAAAAGCGGAGCAGGATCTGGACGGCGAGCGGATTAAAATACCCGATGAGCCCAGCGATGAAATTTGCGACGTGTGCGGGCGGCAGATGGTGGTGAAATCCGGCCGGTTCGGGCGGTTTTTGGCCTGCCCCGGCTATCCGGAGTGTACGTTTACCAAACCCCTTGTCATCGAAATGCCGGGGAAATGTCCTCTGTGCGGCGGCCGGATTTTGAAAAAAACGTCCAAACGGGGATTCCCTTATTATGGCTGTGAAAAGGCGCCTGCCTGTTCCTTTATGACCTGGGATGTGCCCACGGCGGAGATTTGTCCGGAATGCGGAAAGACCATGTTTAAACGTTCCGGCCGGGGGAATTCAAAACCGTTTTGCATCAACGAGGCCTGTTCCCGTTTCCTGCCGGAAGACCAGCGGGGATACCGCAGGAAGAAGGCGGCAGACAAGGAAAAAACGGAAGCGGCCCCTGAAAACGAAACGGCAGAACAGAAGAAAACAAAGCAGGGAACCCGGACGGCGAAGAAAAGCACGGCAAAGACGAAAACAAAAACCGCCGCAAAAACAAAAACCGCCGCGAAAACAAAAACCGCCGCGAAAGCAAAAACCGCCGCGAAACCAAAGACGGGAAAAACCAGAGCGGCAGCGGAGCGGGAGGCCGTATAAAATTCCCTTGACGAAGAGAAAGACAGGAAACGACCAATGGAACAAGTGACAATCATCGGCGCAGGCCTGGCAGGATGCGAAGCAGCCTGGCAGCTGGCAAAGAGGGGGATTTCTGTCCGCCTGCTGGAAATGAAACCGGGCCGGAAAACCCCGGCCCACCAGGCGGATACATTTGGCGAGCTGGTTTGTTCCAATTCGCTGCGGAGCAATCAGCTGGAAAATGCCGTGGGTTTGCTGAAAGAAGAACTGCGGCAGGTTGGTTCTTTGATTCTGGAAGCGGCAGACGGAACCCGGGTGGCGGCCGGCGGCGCTTTGGCTGTAGACCGTCAGGCCTTTTCCCAATGGATCACAGACCGGATCCGGCAGCATCCGTTGATTTCTGTTTTTGAGGAAGAGGTGCGGGAGATCCCCGCGGAAGGGCAGGTTGTCGTGGCCTCCGGGCCGCTGACTTCCGACGCGCTCTCCCGGGCGATCCAAGAGTTTTTGGGACAGGTGGATTATCTTCATTTTTATGATGCTGCCGCGCCTCTTGTCACATTTGAAAGCATCCGCATGGAGCGGGCATTTTTCGCGTCCCGGTATGACAAAGGGACGGCGGATTATATCAACTGCCCCATGACGGAAGAAGAATATCACGCTTTTTGGTCTGCGCTTTGCACCGCCCGGGAAGCGCCGGTCCACGGGTTTGAAGATCAAAGCGTATTTGAAGGCTGCATGCCGGTAGAGGTGATGGGGCGGCGGGGACCGGACACTTTGCGGTACGGCCCGTTAAAGCCTAAGGGACTGCGGGACCCCCGCACAGGCGAAACGCCGTACGCCGTTGTGCAGCTTCGGAAGGACAACGCAACCGGCAGTATCTATAATCTGGTCGGGTTTCAAACGCATCTGGCGTTTCCGGAGCAAAAGCGGGTGTTTTCCATGATTCCCGCATTGCAGGATGCCCAGTTTGTCCGCTACGGCGTGATGCACCGCAACACCTATCTGGACTCTCCCCGGCTTTTAAACCGGTATTATCAGACAAAAGCCTGCCCGCGGGTCATGTTTGCCGGCCAGATTACCGGCGTGGAAGGCTATGTGGAGTCTGCGGCGTCCGGCGCCCTCTGCGGCATGGAGCTGGGCCGGCGGCTGCTGGGGGAATGTCCGCTGGATCTGCCGCGGGAAACGGCAATGGGGGCGCTGGCCGCCTATATCAGCGACGGGTCCGTTGCCCAGTTCCAGCCGATGAACATCAACTTTGGCCTGATTCCGCCGCTGGGACACCGCGTCCGCGGAAAACGGGAGAAAAACACGGCCATTGCAAAGAGGGCGCTGGCTGCTTTGGCAGAGCGCCTGCAGGCATGCGGCATGTAAGAGAAAACAGCGGCGTGTCGGGGAATAGGAGGAGAACGGAATGAGAATTATTGTAGATGCGATGGGAGGCGACCATGCGCCGCGAGAACTGGTGCGAGGCGCAATCCAGGCAGCGGAAATACGGGAGGACATCGGTGTGATCCTCGTGGGACAGGGCGAGGTGCTGTTGAAGGTTCTGGAGGACGAGGGACTGTCTTCTTTGCCCAGAGGGATTGAAATTGCACATGCCCAGCAGGTGATTACCATGGAAGACAACCCGGCCACCGCATTCCGGGAGAAGAAAGATTCCTCTTTGACTGTGGCGCTTTCGCTCTTGCGGGACGGCGGCGGGGATGCCGCGGTATCTGCCGGTTCCACGGGTGCGCTTTTGTCTGCCGCCACGTTGATTGTGAAACGGATACGGGGCATCCGCAGAGCCGCGCTGGCGCCTCTGATCCCCACAAAGGAAGGCAGCATGGTGGTGATCGACTGCGGAGCCAACGCAGCGTGCACGCCGGAATACCTGCTGCAGTTTGCCTATTTGGGAAGCGCCTATGCAGAGCAGGTGCTGCATCGTCCGGACCCCCGTGTGGGCCTGCTGAATATCGGCATGGAAGAAGGCAAAGGCACGGAGCTGTATCAGGAGACCTATCCCTTGCTGAAAGAAGCAGGAGCGGCAGGAAAGCTGAACTTTGTGGGCAATGTGGAAGCCCGGGAAGCCATGCTGGGAGCCGTGGATGTTCTGGTGGCCGACGGGTTTTCCGGAAACATCATGCTGAAGACCGTGGAAGGGACCGGCCTGTTTTTCGCCAATGAGATCAAAAAGATTTTTACGAAAAACGCCAAATCCAAACTGGCCTATCTGGGCATCAAAGACGGAATGACGGAATTTAAGAGGCTGATGGACTATCGGGAAGTGGGCGGAACGGCGCTTTTGGGAATCTCCAAACCGGTGATCAAGGCCCATGGGTCCAGCGACGCCACCGCGATTTGCAACGCCATTCTTCAGGCGGCTGATATGGCGGAGTCCGGCATGGTCGCGGATTTGACGGAAGGACTTTTTTCCCGGGAGAATTAGCGCGGGAAGCGAAGCGGGAGGAAAGCGAAAAAAACTATTGACACACGGGGAGAATGTGCATATTATTTTATTGATCGATGAATGTGAATTGCTGTATTTTTTGAATAAAAAGGGCGGGAGAGGAAAATGATTTTTGAAAAAGTATGCGAACTGATCGCAGAGCAGTTTTCTATGGATGTAAGTTCTATTACAATGGAAACTTCGTTCGAGGATGACCTGGGCGCAGATTCTTTGGATATTGTGGAACTCAGTATGGCTCTGGAAGAGGCGTTTGACATAGGACAGCTGAGAGATGAAGAACTGTCCTCTTTGGTTACGGTAGGTGACCTGGTGCGTTTTTTGAGCAGCAAAGTCGACTAATTCACATTGATGGAAAAGGGAAAGAAGCAAGACGGATGAAGGCGGCACAGGTTCCTTCGTCCGTTTGGCTGCTTCACGAAAAGAGAACGGGAATACGATGGATGATTTCAGAGCAGACAGAACGTTTTGCTGCGTTGAAATGATCACATTGTAGCATGGTTTCTCTCGTTGGGTTTCCCATGGATGGATCGGAAGGCTGTGGGCCGCCCTTGTGGCGGCCCGTTTTCTTATTGCACCATCCGGAAGAACAGGAGGAATAAGATGAAAGCAATCGAACAGGCACTGCAGTATTCGTTTTCCAATCAATCGCTTCTGGAAAATGCGCTGACCCACAGTTCCTATGCCAATGAGCATCGGGGACACAGCATGGGAAGCAACGAGCGGCTGGAATTTTTGGGCGATTCCATTTTGGGCATGGTGGTGGCGGAGTATCTGTACCAGGAAAATCCAAAGCTGCCGGAAGGCGAGCTGACGCGCCTGCGCGCCGGTCTGGTATGTGAACAGAGTCTGGTGCATGTGGCGCAAAAATGGAATTTGGGCGCATATTTGAAGCTGGGCCGGGGCGAGGAGAGCGGCGGCGGCCGCACCCGTCCTTCGATTTTGGCGGACGCCGTGGAAGCGGTTTTGGCGGCGGTTTATCTGGACAGCGGGCTGCCGCAGGTCTATCAGATTATCCGCACATTTCTCCTCAGCGACGCGAAAAAAGAAGTGATTCGAGACTATAAAACCGCACTGCAGGAGATCATTCAGCGGGAGAACCAGAAAGTGCTTACGTATCATCTGCAGGGAGAGCGGGGCCCGGACCACGCGAAAATATTCCAGATGGAAGTGCGGATCGATGACAAAGTGGCAGGCCGGGGCGAAGGCCGCAGCAAGAAAGAAGCGGAACAGGCCGCCGCGCGGGATGCCATAGAGCATGGCCTTCGGGCGGAAGGAATCTCCGGCCCGGAAGAACCCATAACCCCCTGACAGACGGGGCGGAACAAAGGATTGAAAATGGAGGTACGATATGGGTTTCATCCATAAAGTAAAAGAAAAGCTGACAAAAACCCAAAAAG
>JAFOJR010000186.1 GCA_017420125.1 Oscillospiraceae bacterium
CCAGACACTTGGCGGAAAACAGCTTCCAACATATCCGTATTATACTGAATGCATTGTTTCCTTTCGGAAGAAATTGCAACAATTCGGATCGGCAAAGCTGCCACTTGATTTTCCTCCTGCTCAGAATCTTGGTCATATCCTTTGACCAGGGAAAACCATTCCGAGGTTAAATAATCAAATGATTTTCCTGTGAGCCCTGGAATAAAAAACGCTCGAACGGCCAGGAAAACAGCCGAAAGCATCAGAAGAAAAATGCCCAGTGTCTTGCACAATTCAATCCATTTTCGTTTACTCATTTTTTATCCCATCTTCCTTTGTTCCTTCGATGGGCAGTAAAATCCGTACAGAAAGCCCTTGGGGAACGTGATCCCGCAGTTGAATATCTCCTCCATGCTGCAGCATAATCTCTTTTGCAATTGACAAACCCAATCCGGTTCCGCCCGATTCTCGAGAGCGGGCTTTATCCACACGGTAAAAGCGATCGAAAATGCGGTCCTTATCCTCATCTGGAATCCCGATTCCATTGTCAGATACTTCCATCCAAACCTGATTTTCGTCCTGACCTGCTGAAATTAAAATTTCTCCACCGTCCGGTGTATATTTAATCGCATTGGACAAAACATTTGTCATAACCTGTTCCAACCGATTTTGGTCTGCAAAAACTTCTGGCAAATCTCCCGGAAGTGTCATATGCAATGTATGATGATGCCGTTTGGCTTCCATATAATTTGCCTGATAAACAGCCTGAATTGCATCGGAAAATACGAAATAGGTCTTGTCCAATTCACTTTTCCCGTAATCAATTCTCGAAAGCGTCAGCAAATCCTGCACAATATGAGTCATCCGATCTGTTTCGCTTAAAATGACAGACAAAAAGTTTTCCCGCATATCTGGCGGCAAATCACTTGCATCTAAAAGGGTCTCCGCATAACTTCGCACATTCGTCAGCGGCGTACGCAGCTCATGGGATACATTTGCAACGAATTCTTTACGCATTTCTTCTGTTCGACGCTGTGCTGTCACGTCATAAATAACTACAAGTACGCCGCCTTCTGCCTGAGATTCTCCAAAAAACGGCGCAATCAACAGTTCCAAACTGCGTCTGCCAACATACATTTCCCCTTTTGTATATTCCGACTTCTGTAAACCCAATACATCTTGCAAAGGAACCACAGAATGAAAAACATCGTCATAATATGTTTGCTCATCCAGACGCATTCCCAACATTTTAGTTGCGGCCGGATTGCTGTGAATCATTTGTCCGCCCCTGGAAAAAGCCACCACACCGTCTGTCATATGCAGGAAAAGAGTATTTAATTTATTCCGCTCATTTTCCACTGCATTTAACGTATCCCGCAACACATCAGCCATATGGTTGAAGGTGCCGGCAAGAATGCCGATTTCATCTTTAGCCTCCACTTGAATCTTGCGGGAAAAGTCTCCTCCTGCAACACCTTCTGCTGCTTCCGTCAATTGTTCGATGGGAGTGGTCATCGTTTTGGAAAGTAAAAAGCTGAGAAGCACGGAAATAATAAGGCCAATCACCAAAGCCTCTAAAATGATAAAGAATAACTCACTATTTAAACTCCGCATGGTCTGGCGATTATCCAAAATATAAATGATATAAGAATGCTCTCCGCCGGAAATAGGCATGGCAACATCCATATACGATGCTGTCATATCGCTTTTATATCCTTCGTTTCCTGCCAGCGCTGTCAGAATGTTAGGCGTAATTTCTAAGGTCTCACCCTGTTCCGGGTCAGAACCTGCCAAAAATTCTCCGGTCGTTCCGTCTAAAATGAAATAATTTCGTGTCCTGCTGTTGATTCCCAGCGCCCCGGCATTTCCTTCCATCATCGTTTGAATCTGCTCTATACCGTCGTCCATTGTAGCTTTGTTTTTCAAGTCGCCATAAAATTCCTCATCAGAAAATACGGTCTGCATTTGCTGATAAAATGAATCCATATAAAATTTGACTACACTGTTTGTCAAAAATACGCCTACTACTATCATCAAAGAAATAATCAGCAGCAGCATAATCATTACCAGCTTCATGTGCAGACTTCGAAACATGATGACTTCCCTTCCCTCTTTTCTAGTTGCGTTGCAGGCTTCAGTTTTTGATATTCATTTCTGTTTTTGCCACTAAATACCCCGCACCTCGCCTGGTCAGTAAAATAGTTGGTTGAGCGGGATGGTCTTCGATTTTTCCACGCAGACGCCGGACCGCTACGTCCACTGTCCGCACGTCTCCTATATAATCATAGTTCCAAACTTTTGTCATCAAATCTTCTCGGGAAAATACTGTCCCCGCTTCTTTGGCCAGAAAAAAAAGCAGGTCATATTCTCGCGCTGTCAATTCAAGCATTACACCGTTCTTATAAACCACGCGGGCAGCCTCATCAATTTCCAGCGGTCCGCAGACCAGGTGCCCTTTCTCGTTGGATGGCAAAGGTTCCATAACTGTACGGCGAATGTTTGCTTTTACCCTTGCTAAAAGCTCCCGCATGGAAAATGGCTTTGTTATGTAGTCATCTGCGCCCAGTTCCAATCCCAGAACTTTGTCTGTTTCTTCTTCTCTGGCTGTCAACATAATAATAGGGGTGGTATATCCTTGGTCGCGGATAGCCTGACAAACTGCAAACCCATCCATTTTAGGCAGCATAACATCCAATAATATCAAACTGGGATCTTGCTCCAGTGCAAGCTGCAAACCCTGCTCTCCATCAAAGGCTTCCACAGTTTCATACCCTTCCCGCTGCAAATTAAAGCGCAAAATATCCACAATATTTTTTTCATCTTCCACAATCAGGATACATTTTTTCACTGAAATCTGCCTCCCTCTTTATATAACAGGGCATGAAGAGCCAGAGCTCCACATGCCCCCGGGCCGTCGACCCACACTCAATACCGCTCTAACATTGCTTTGGCTTTTAACACAGCTGCAACTGTCTTGCTGTCCCGAATTTCATCTTGCAAGATACGGTCGACCAAATCATCCAACGGTACTTTTTCTATTTTTAAAAATTCATCTTCATCTGGCGTTGCTTCTCCCTTTTCCAGATAGCGGGCCAAATATAGATAAATCACTTCTGTGCAAAATCCGGGGGAAGAATAACTGGCCCCCAAGGGAAGCATCTCACCGGGAATATACCCTGTTTCCTCTTTCAATTCACGCAAAGCACATACCCATGGGTCTTCTCCAGGGTTCAACTTACCTGCCGGGATTTCCAGCATTTCTGTTTCAAAAGCATAACGATATTGGGTAACCATAATCACATTGTTATCCTCGTCCAACGGAAGTACGGCAACCGCACCTGGATGGTCTACAATTTCCCGCGGGGCAGCCTTCCCATTGGGAAGTTCTACCTGATCCATACGCACATTAACAATTACTCCATTGTAAACCTGTTTTCCATCTATTTTTTTCTCTGTCAAATTCAAATCAACTGCCTCCTTATTATCCGAATCATTCTTGATTTTGTTATTATATCATAATTATTCATTTTCCGCCACTGTTTTCCATCGTTTTCTTTACTGCCACAGTTGGAATCCATTCCAACCTTTTCCACTATTCTTTCTCTCTTTTTCACAATATAATCATCGTAAATCGTACTAGGAGGACGATATTTATGACCATTCAGCAAATCAATTCTGCCAGTATCGCAGTGTATCTTTCCCCAAAAGATTTAGCTGATCATGGCTATCTGGCAGATGGTCTTACCATTCAACAAGCGTTCCACATCACGCGGCTTGCCTGCGAAAAGCTGGGTTTTTCTCCTGCCGGCATTTTGGAAATTGAGGCATTCCCCAATTCTTGCGGCGTTTTGGTTTTTGCCACGCTGCATGAAAATTGCCATATGCTGTTTCATTTTTCCGACTTGGAAACTCTTCTTTCTGCTGTCGCTGCTCTCCCATCCCCTTTTCCAAATGCTTCTCTTACATATTGGGAAGACGGATATTACCTCTCGTTTATGGTGCCCAATCCATCTTATACTAGTATTATATCCGAGTTCGGGCAATCTGTGGCGGAACCTCGTGCTTCTTATCTAATAGAACATGGAACATGTATCATTCCCCAACATGCTTTTGAACGACTAACAACAGCCTTTGCTCTCTCCACCGAAAATTAGTACATTACGCCAGCCCCACCAGGTCTATTTTTTCTGCTGACTCAAATGTCAACCAGGCACCCCGCGGATCATCACCAGCAGGGTGCCTGTCGTTTTTTAGCCAGCTGAACAAACGTATTTTCTGCTTTTCTTCGAAGTGCGTCAAAATAAACTCTGCTGACTATTTTTCTTTTGATTTTTCACTATCTGCTCTCTGATCCGGCAGCAGTTTGCTCAATTCTTCCATGAAGGTATTGATATCTTTAAACTGGCGGTAAACAGAAGCAAACCGCACATATGCCACCTCATCGATCAAGCGAAGCCGCTCCATGACTTGTTCGCCAATACGTTTTGTACTTATCTCTTGATCCAGAGAATTTCTCAGAGATTGTTCAATCTCATCTGCGCACTGTTCCAAAGTCGTTAAAGGAACCGGCCGTTTTTCACACGCTCGGATCATACCATTGATTAGCTTTCTCCGGTCAAATTGCTGACGGCTTCCGTCTTTTTTTATCACCATCAACGGCAGGTTTTCTACGGTTTCATACGTTGTAAACCTCCGTTTGCAGGTAACGCATTCTCGGCGCCGCCGGATACTCGCACCCTCTTCTGCCGGCCGTGAATCGATTACTTTGCTCTCTGGATGCCCACAAAATGGACACTTCATCGTCCGTCGCTCCCTCTTTCAATGTTTTGATATCTGATATGCTGAAAACAATCTTCTGGTTATGCTTGCTTTTTTCTTGTTTTACGATATAATTATTTACAAAATCAGACTCTGATTTTTCAAATGGAATCTGGTTTTCATTGTTGAAAAAGGAGTGTTTTTATGAGTCAAATCATTTGCGCAGATCATGCACCTGCTGCCCTCGGCCCTTATTCCCACGCAGTTTGGGCAGGAAATCTCCTGTTTACATCTGGCCAAATTGGCATTGTGCCGGAAACCGGCGCTCTGGCGGCACCTGAAGTTGAAGCCCAAACGCATCAGGTATTTCAAAATTTAAAAGCCGTTTTGACTGCAGCTGAATTGACCCTCTCTGATGTTGTAAAAACTACTGTCTTTTTAACAGATATGGGAGATTTTGCGGCTGTAAATAAAATTTACGGGACATATTTTTCTGAAAATCCGCCTGCACGGTCCTGCATTCAGGTAGCAGCTTTGCCTGCTGGTGCAAAAATTGAAATCGAAGTAATTGCTGAAAAATCCAATTAGCCACAGAGTTTTTTTGCTCTTCTTTGCCGGCCGCTTTGCGGCTGGCATTTTTATGCGGTTTTTGGGTTCCTCTTCTGTACTATGCCCGCGGGTGGGCTTTGCGGTAAACTTCTTTCAGCTTTTGATTGACAATGCGAGTATAAATTTGCGTAGAAGAAATATCTGCATGCCCCATCATCTCCTGAATAGAGCGAAGATCTGCTCCATTTTCCAATAAGTGCGCAGCAAAGGAATGGCGAAGTGTATGCGGTGTAATATCCTTCTGGATATGCGCCTTTTCCTGATAGCTTTTGATAATTTTCCAAAACCCTTGCCGACTCATACGCATTCCGTTTCGATTGACAAATAGCGCTTTTTCCTCCTCGCTTGCTACCATCTGCGGACGAATTTCCTGCACATAATCAGACAATATTTGGACAGCAGTGGGATAGAGCGGGATATTCCGGCTTTTTTTTCGTCCAACACAATGCACAAAGGAAAGGGACAAGTTCAAATCATCCACATTCAGCGCAATCAATTCTCCTACTCGAATCCCGGTAGCATAAAGCAACTCCAACATCGCCCGATCCCGACATCCTTTGCAGTCGACACATTTTGGCTGTTCCAAAAACAGTTCTACCTCTTTGCTGGTCAAAATTTCAGGCAGTTTCCGTTCTACTTTGGCCAAAGTAATTCCCTGAACTGGATTTTGTTTCGCGATTCCTTCCCGTTCTAAAAACTGATAGAAGCAGCGCAAAGAAGAAATACATCTGGTGATTGTGGCCACGGAGCGCCCTTTTTCTGTCAAATAGGCCACATAATTCTCTACCATTTGCAAAGTTGCTTCTGAAGGTTGCCCTCCCTGCTCCAGTATATACTGAATAAACTGGAGCACATCGCTCAAATAGGAGTGGCAAGTATTCTCAGATGCCTTTTTTTCCTGCTTTAAATATACTTCAAATGCTTTTACGCACTCCATTTAAACTCCTCTTCCTTCCTTTTCCGCCGTACTGTTCTGCATAATCAGCTTTATTTCAGCGCAAATGTTGCCAACGCTCCCAATACGCTGGACGCAAAGCAACATTCGTACAGCACTGCGCACAGCAATATCCCAACGCAAATGCCACAAAGTGGAAATACTGCACGTAGGGAAAGCGGTTCTCCTTTCCCGTTCAAACACCGAAGCCCCCACAAAATCATGCAGGACAATTCTGCCATTGCAGAAGGTAAAAATACCCCTGCTGCCAAATATAGTCCCGCTTTCCCGAACGAGTGCACAAAAGCAGATACGGCAAACGACAGAAAAAAACCTCGTGCTGCCAAAACACCGGGAATCATCCATCGGCCCGATGATAGGAAATTAAGCAAAAAACAAGCCAAAGGATAACGAAAGACCTCCCAAATGACAGCCAAAATGCCCGGAGCATCTGCTACTCCCGCTTTCGCAACTTCTAAATAGTGCTTCAAGTACGTGAAAAGAGCTTCTTCTCCACCACAGGTGCGTACAGAAAGCAAGCATCCCAGCAAACTGCCTGCGAAAAAATAACCGCTTAACAAATACAGCGCTCGAGATGCCGCCCCTGTCATGGGAAAATAAGACTGTTGCCTTTTCTTTCGGATGGAAACTACGTGTCCATTCATCGCTTTCACCTCAAGAAAAAGGTATGAGGACAAGATGTCTTTTATGCCGAAGGACAAAAGATAAATTCTTTTGTCCTTCAGCATTCCGCTTCATCCAGGCTGAAAGCGGTATCAAAACAAAAAAGCGATGAAAAACCGGAGCCTAAACTGCCCTCCAGTCAGGCTCCGGCAGTGACTGTAAAATCACAGGCCGCGGCCTGGCAAAATCAAAGAATCCAACGGAGAAGATTGTGCTGGTTTTTTTCTGGATTCTTCATCAATCATCCTCAGCTGGTCCGGGGTTAAATCTGCCGGGGTATCGCTGAATTCTTCGCTCAGCTCTGCACTGCGCTTGGAGCAACGTGTCATTGCTTCCGCTATCAACTCGTCAAATTTCAAGTCATCAAAAGCAGAAAGCGCTGCCAGCGTAGTGCCGCCTTTGGAACAAACCTTTTCTGTCAGCTGATCCACTGTCTGATCCCCTGCCAACAACATTGCAGCTGCTCCTTCCATAGATCGAATCGCAAGCTGTTTTGCTGCCTCCTCTTTGATGCCGTTTTGCTTCGCCCAATTTACCATAGCGCGAATCATACGGAAAAAATAAGCCGGGCTACTGCCATTAATCGCCGTAATTTCATCCAATTGCTTGTCCTGTACCAAAACAACCTCGCCGCAAGCCTCAAATACGGAGATCGCTGTCTTGAACAGCGGATCAGGTGCGCCATATCCAAATGTTACAGCTGTTGCGCCTTTCCCAACTGCCAATGGGAGATTGGGCATTGCGCGCAATAAGAAAGCTTCCTGTCCCAAACCAAACCGCAAGTGTCTGCGGGTAACACCCGCCACAATGGAAACAATGAGTTTTCCTGGGGTATAGGGTCCAATTTCACGCATCACTTCCTCAATAGACTGCGGCTTAACCGCCAGAATAATCACGTCGGAATTCTGCATGACTTCTGTATTGTCTGTCGTAACATTCAAACCTTTTTCTTCCCACGGCTTCAAACTTGCCTCTGTTTTAGCCGAAACAGTAATTTTCGGAAAAGGACCTTTCCCTACAATTCCGCGTAAAATTGCAGATGCCATATTGCCAGCACCGATAATCCCCAAATTGGTATCGTACAAAACAACTCACTCCTTCTTTCCAATTGATGCTCTTTTACTATAATCGATTTCCCCAAAATACGCAAGAAACTCCTTGCATTTTTTTTGTTTTTCTTCATTCTTTTTGTCCAACTTGACCAATATTCTGCAACACTCTGCCAAAAATTACTATGTTTTATGGAACAGCAGGAGAATGACGAAAAGATCGCCATTCTCCTGCTGTTTTCCATTTGAACGATTTCAAATCTTTATATGGCTCATACATACTTCCTTTTTTGGGGCCTGGCCGCCGCTATGCCGGAAAGCGCACCGCCAATCAACGCAGAGGCAAAAATCCCTCCTCCTATTTTCACAGGTGCAATACTATGATATAAAACAACACCTGCCACCAGCAAAAACAGAAAGAAGATAACTCCCGTTCCAATCCCAATCAGCAGTGTTTTGCCCTGCTGTTGACGAAGAGCCAGCAAACCGCCTAAAAAACTACC
>JAFOJR010000187.1 GCA_017420125.1 Oscillospiraceae bacterium
GTGATATTCCCAATGGAAAGTGACCGCATCATAAATGATATGCCATTCATGTCAAAAACGTCCATGGCAAGATCCATTTCTGCCCCTGTCATGTCCGTGGATAATGCACCTGACTCTAAAACATACGACCCGATCAGGTGCAGTGTGAATCCGGCAATGAGAATCAATGCCACTAAAACTGCACAGCAAATATAAAAAGACTTTGATTTCAGAAGTTTTTTCCACTCAAATTTTAGCAGATTTCCCATTTTATTCACCGATCCTTTCCATAAAGTACTGCTCTAAGTCATAAGACTGCATTGTCAGCCCACTGACCATCACGCCGCGGGCACACAACAATTGATTCAGAAGGGCGGCGTCATTGAAATGAGATGTTATAACAATCGTACTGTCTTCCACAGAAAGATCCTGCGGATCAATTTCCGTTGAAAGAATCTCCAATGCTTTCTGTGGATCGTCTACTGTTATCATTAATTTTTGACGGCATTTCTCCTGCAACTCTTCTCGGCTGATTTCCTCCACCAGAACCCCTTTGTCAATAATGCCGTACCGGGTCACAACCTTTGAAAGCTCGTCCAGCAGGTGACTGGAAATCAAAAACGTAATTCCGCTTTCCTGATTCAATTTTAAAATCAGGTCCCGGATTTCCTTGATACCTGTTGGATCCAGTCCATTCGCAGGCTCGTCCAGCAGCAGAAATTCAGGATGCCCCAGCAATGCCAGCGCAATACCCAATCTTTGTTTCATCCCAAGGGAAAAACTTTTGACCTTTTTCCTGCCGGTATCTGCCAGCCCAACGGTTGCAAGGATTCTCTCAATATCCTCCTCGGATCCCCCAAACAGTGTGGAAAATCGCTTCATATTTTCGCGCGCTGTACAATTCGGATAAAAAGTAGGTGTTTCAATCAATGATCCTATTTTTCGCCTGGCTGTGCTCAATCTCTCACCGCCGAACAATTCTATTTTCCCGGCGGAAGGGAACGCTGTTCCCACTATCATACGCATAAACGTTGTTTTGCCAGCGCCATTTCGTCCAATGAATCCGTAAATTTCACCTTCTGAAATTGTCATATTCAAATTGGAGACGGCGCGTCTCCTGCCAAATTTTTTTTGTAGCCCGGATGTTTTTAATACCAACTGTTTTTCCATTTTGGGACCCCTCCTTTGAACCTTTTCATTCTTTTCAACGCCGGAGCGAATTGTCACCAATATCTGCACGGTCCGGCGACAAAACGGAATATTCCATCTGCCCATCTGCATCTTAAAAAAGACTGCATCCGCGCAAACAAGGTTTTCCTGCATCACACCCGTTTCCGTGATATTCAACCTTTGGTTAAGGTTTTATTGATCATTCGTTCCTGCTTTTTCGGCAAACTTCGCCCTTTTATATCTATTATAACAGACATTGCAACCCCTCTCCTCTGATTTTCTGTATTTTCGAACGATTTTTTTGTCAAAATCACAAAAAGTTGAAAATTTATTTCCCAGAATCCTATTGACTCTATAGGTTTTATATGTTATTCTGTTGCCAACCTGAATGCAGACATTTTGCAGAAAGGAGAACAACTCATGAAAAAGATTACCACGACTCCTGTTATGAGCGCGGAAATGTGCATGTGGATTTGTCGCATGCGCAAGTTTTGTGGTGCCTCTTTTTCGATTGGTTCTTCTCCATCGCAGAGGTGAATCACTGTTCCTGCAGCAGTGATTCCTATTGCTCTCACCCGGAAGACGGAATCGAACGTCTTCCGGTTTTTTTAGGAGGATTTCAGATGAAAAGTATCTTTCCAACGCTCATAAGAGCAAATTTCCGTTTCGGACGAATGTGCAGATCGATTCACAATTCTTCTATCATATCTATCTTCACAAAAAACGAAAGGAATGAAACATAATGTCTCATTACAAATTTGAAACATTACAGCTGCACGTTGGACAGGAACAGGCCGACCCGGCAACAGACGCCCGCGCCGTTCCCATTTATCAAACCACTTCTTATGTATTTCACAACAGCAGGCACGCCGCCGACCGTTTCGGCCTGGCTGACGCAGGCAATATTTACGGACGGCTGACCAACTCCACCCAGGAAGTGCTGGAGAAACGGCTTGCGGCACTGGAGGGAGGCAGCGCGGCTCTGGCGCTGGCGTCCGGCGCGGCGGCCATCACCTATGCCATCGAGGCGCTTGCCGCCAACGGCGGACATATCGTAGCCCAGAAGACGATTTACGGCGGCACGTTCAATCTGCTGTCACACACCCTTCCCCAGTACGGCATTCAAACCACTTTTGTGGACATTCATAATCTGGATGAAGTCAAGGCGGCCATTACGGATGACACAAGAGCGATTTTCCTGGAAACCCTCGGCAATCCCAACAGCGATATTCCGGATATCGACGCCGTGGCGGAAATTGCCCATCAGCACGGTCTGCCGGTGGTGATTGACAACACATTCGGAACGCCGTATCTCATCAGACCCATCGAGCATGGCGCGGACATCGTAATTCATTCCGCCACCAAGTTCATCGGCGGACACGGCACCACGCTGGGCGGCATCATCGTGGAGTCCGGGAAGTTCAACTGGAAGGCAAGTGGGAAATATCCGAATATTGCCGACCCGAACCCCAGTTATCACGGCGTTTCCTTCTACGACGCGGTTGGGCCGGCGGCGTTCGTTACCTACATTCGCGCCATTCTTCTGCGGGACACCGGCGCGGCGATTTCCCCGTTTAACGCGTTCCTGCTTCTGCAGGGGGTGGAAACTTTGTCCCTCAGACTGGAACGGCACGCGGAGAACACGAAAAAGGTTGTGGATTTCTTAAGCCGCCATCCCCAGGTGGAGCACGTGAACCATCCGTCTCTGCCGGACCATCCCGACCATGCGGTGTACGAACGATATTTCCCAAACGGCGGGGGCTCGATCTTTACCTTCGACATCAAAGGCGAGCAGGAAGAAGCGTGGAAATTCATTGACAGTCTGAAAATCTTCTCTCTCCTTGCCAATGTTGCCGATGTGAAGAGCCTTGTCATCCATCCGGCGTCCACCACCCATTCTCAGCTCACGGAAGAAGAACTGCTGGATCAGGGCATCTGGCCGAATACCATCCGGCTTTCCATCGGCACGGAGCATATCGACGATATTATCGCGGATCTCGAAAAAGGCTTTACAGCAATCCAAAAGTTATAATATACTGTAAAAAACTTCTTTTTCGAAAAACATTTCTGTGTACCCCATGTGAATGCCTTTTTTCTAATAAACATTTCCATTTTGCTTTATAAAACCTCCCCACCAGGAGAAAGGAGACCGCCACCATGTCCAACATTTATATTTCTTCTGATCAGTTGATTGGCCGCACACCGCTTTTGGAACTGCGTCACATTGAAAAAGCCTTGAATTTAAAGGCAAAGCTCCTTGCAAAATTGGAGTATTTTAATCCTGCCGGTTCTGTCAAAGACAGAATTGCAAAGGCAATGATCGATGATGCCGAGACCAGTGGAAAACTCAAAAAAGATTCTGTCATCATCGAACCTACCAGCGGCAACACAGGCATCGGTCTTGCTTCCGTTGCTGCCGCCAGGGGCTATCGCATTATCATTGTCATGCCGGAAACCATGTCTGTGGAACGGCGACAGCTGATGAAAGCATATGGTGCAGAACTCGTGCTCACCGAAGGTGCGAAGGGAATGAAAGGTGCAATCGCCAAAGCAGAAGCGCTGGCTGCCGAAATTCCAAACAGCTTTATTCCAGGACAGTTTGTAAATCCGGCAAATCCAAAAATTCATTATGAAACCACCGGTCCTGAGATTTACGCCGACACTGACGGCAAGGTAGATATCTTTGTAGCAGGCGTTGGTACCGGCGGCACGATAACCGGCACAGGCAAATATTTGAAAGAACAGAAACCTGATGTGAAAATTGTCGCCGTAGAGCCTTCTGGCAGCCCCGTTCTCTCCACCGGCGTGGCTGGTGCACATAAAATTCAGGGGATCGGCGCAGGCTTTGTCCCGGATGTGCTGGATACCGATATTTATGATGAAATTATTCCTGTAACCAATGAGGATGCTTTTGCCACCGGAAAACTCATCGGAAAAAGCGAGGGAGTTTTGGTGGGTATCTCTTCCGGTGCAGCGGCCTGGGCGGCAATCGAACTCGCCAAGCGCCCTGAAAATGGAGGAAAAACCATTGTTGCACTGCTCCCGGACACTGGTGATCGCTACTTATCCACTTCGCTTTTTGAAGATTAACATGCTGCGGAGCTTTTGCGGTATGAGCTGCCGCCAAAGCTTCGCAACATTGGAAAAAACTGGGAGGGAAAAACAAATGGATTTATCGCGGGAAGACGCCCTTGCATTATTACAGGAATACAATACAGAGCCATTTCATATCAAGCATGCTCTCATTGTGGAAGGCGTTATGCGCTATTTCGCAAAGGAACTGGGATATGGTGCAGAAGAAACCCTTTGGGGGATCGTAGGCCTTCTGCATGATCTGGACTTTGAGCAATACCCGCAGCAGCATTGTATCAAGGTACAGGAGATCTTGCGTGAACGCGGCGTGGAGGAGCAAATCATCCACGCTGTTGCAAGTCACGGATACGCTTTAACTGTGGACATCAAACCGGAGCATGAAATGGAAAAAGTACTGTATGCAGTAGACGAACTAACCGGTTTGATCGGCGCGGTCGCATTGATGCGGCCTTCCAAAAGCGTTTCCGATTTGGAACTTAAATCTGTAAAAAAGAAATATAAAATTGCCAATTTTGCTGCAGGCTGCTCGCGTTCAGTCATTGAGCAAGGCGCAGAGATGCTGGGATGGACGTTGGATGATCTGATTTCCAAAACTATCCTCGCCATGCGCGCCACCGATGCAGTAGATTAGTGCACAGCTTTCATTGACAAAAAATAGTGAGTGCGTGGAAAAATCGACCGTATTATGTAGCAAGCCTTTCTCTTTTCCTTGTATGACATTTTCCCCGCCTCAACTTTCAAAAAAAGCTTCTGTTCTATACCTATGGTACAGAACAGAAGCCTTTTTCTTATTCTGTTTTAAAACTTTCCGCTGTGTCCGGAAAATCCATCGCTGTCTATGCTGGTGCCGCCGGAACTATGACTTTTCACAGTTCGCCGCGTCTGCGTGGTGTGCAGGTAATAATCCTCCACAGCCCGGAACGCCACACCGCTTTTGGGAACATATTCCCGCGCTGTTACTTGTGTGCGGGCGCTCTTCATCTGCTTTTTAAAGACCAGACATACAATCAATGAAATAACACAGCCAGCTAAAATACCTCCTGCAATGGATTCGCCCCAAGTCAATTGAATTCCTTCCTTGTCGTTGTCCACATCCAACGGTTCTCCGTTCCGGGCCATCTCCAGCATTTCAGCGCTTTTTTCTTGATAATCCTCAAAACCATCATACCAGTCGTTGTCTCTGAAATCATCTAAAAAAGTGTTTTCTAATACACTTTTCCCATGATCTGTAAAAGCCGCATTGGCAAAATCCCCATAGGCAATGAGCGCATAGTCCCGTTCTGCCATGCTCAAAAGAAGCAATATACCATCTTTGTTAGTACCCCAACCCAAATCATAGGAACGATAAATATCCTTTGCATATTCATAGATACTTTTTTCCGTATAATCTGTATAGTCTTCCATCGTAATCGCATAAACACCGCATCCATACTGCTGGGCAATGTTTTGCGCGTTTTCCTCTAATGCGGAAACTTCGCCCGTGGACAAAAGACCGGCTGAATCTGTGACATAAGGCAAAGTGTTTTCGACGGATGCCGCAGCCGGTGTTTGACCCGCAGACACCGTTCCTGCGGAAAATGTATCGGCCAAAATTCGTCCATAGTCTGTAAAAGCCTGCTCACAAGCTCGTTCATCCTGCTGCAAAGGTCCGCTCCACGCGGCTTCATTCAGTGTTTCATCCAGCGTTTTCTCCAGTTTCTGGCGTACCTGATCGTTTATCATTTCTGTTCCTTTTCCGCCGGCCAGAATATGATATGCGTCAAAAGCAAGCCCCGTATCATCTTCATGGAGCAAAAGCATCAAAAGAACGCCGTCTGTGGTGTCCCCATAACCATATTCATATTGATCGTAGAAGATCTGGGCATATGCCTCAATAGACTCCCCTTCCAGTTTTGTCACAACATCAATACGGACTTCCATCCCATACTGCTCCCCCAAAGGAGTAAAAGTGTTGTCATTTAAATCGGACAAAAAAGTCCCATCCAGCAGGTCGGTTGCATCATAAACCAGTCCATAGTTGCTCGCCGCCAGGGCGGGCACCGCCAAACCAATAATCAGACAGAGTCCCATAAACAGTGAACGTAATTTTTGTTTCATTCCAACCCCCGCCTTCTTAAAGAACATGAAAAATCAAGCTTAAAATCGCAGCCAAAGGCGCTGCAATCCCGCCGAACCAAGCGAAAAACCTTCCCCAGGACATGGGAAGATCTCCCACCATTTTCCCTGTCTGTCCATTCATCGCAAAGAGGAATTCCTTTCCTCTCCATTTCGTATTCAGCATCCAAACCGGGAGCAGTGCATATTTTACGCCACCGCGTCGGAGAAAAATGTCCTGACGAATGGGAATGCAGGTTTGATATCCAACAGAAGCGCTGGCTGTCATGATAGCCGCTGCTGTATTTTCCGCTCTCCGATCGGCTCGATGGGCACTGTCTTCTGCAGAAACATCATATTTATCTGCCAAAAACCCCGGCAAATATGCAGTGGAAAAGGGCTCCAGTTTCTCATAATCAAAAGGTTCAATGGAATCCATATGTTCATCCGGCATTTTTGAGGAGGCATCTACAGGAATTTTTTCAAACGGAACAGTACCCGCTCGGCGCACGCGGAAATGCTCCGTAGTCGTTACTTCGTCATCTCCTTCCATGTGAATAAAGGAGCGGGTAGCCTGAAATTCCATATCTGCATCCGCCTCGCCGTCAAACAGCCAAAACGGAACATAGATTCCCTTTATGCCTTCAATATGATTCTCCTGTTTGAACGCTTTGGGAAGGAATTTCTTCCCTTTGTAGTGTTTCTTCAACCCCTCCATCGCTGCTTGTTTATCTAACTCAAAGGGGATGACATAATCCGGTTTTAAAGTGCCGCTGAGCTGTCCCGGCACGATGGTAGGATTGCCGCAATACGGACAGCTTGTCGCTGCCGTGGTTTCCTCACAGAGCAGCTCCGCACCGCAAGAAGGACAATGGTAAACTTTTATCTTGTCCTCTTCCGCACCCCAATTGCCACCGGCATTGGAAAAGTCCCATTGGTCCCCTTCGGAGGCTGTTTCCTCTTTTTCCTCTGCGGCGGCCGACGCAGCAGCGGCTTCTTTTTCCTTCTCGGCATAAAGCGCTTCTATTTCTGATATGTCATACTTGCTGCCACAATAATCGCACTCCAACATTCCGCTGGAACCGACGAAATGGAGTGGCCCGGTGCAGGCAGGGCACTTATAATTGGTCACTTGTTCTGGCATATGTACACCTCTCTGAATGATAATTTTTGATGCCATTGTTAAATCTGAAAACAGGAGGACGCGATCTGCGCCCTCCTGTTACCTTGCGCCAGGAATCGTCTTGCAAAACCCAAATTTTGATTGACAGCAGTTCCTGCCGAAAACAGTTATTCTGTTCATACTTTCCTCAAAGCATTACTAAAAGGAACGTGTTGTGCTTTTTATCGTGATACGGTGCTGTACAATTAAGGGCTATTCTTATCATACTACGCCGCCGCGATACTTGCAATCATTTCTTGAATGGCAGTACTCTGAGTTTCCTCCATATTATCTCCGCTGGAACTGACCAAAATGCTGCAGCCCGCATAGCCGCCTACTTCGCCGCCAAAGTCCACAAAATACTGTGTGGATGCGCCATAGAAGTTGTCGGGATCTTCTACCATGTAAACTTTGTAATCGCCACAGGTGGTTTCTTTATAAGTTTTTTCTCCCAGCCAAAATGCAATGTCCTCTGCTGTATCATACAGGTTTGCATCCGGCGCCCAAATGGCAACTTTAAAGTCGGGATCTGAATAGCAGCTCCAGCCGTCATTAAAAGAAAAACCACTGGGCAACGTCATCTTCAAAGTTTCTGCATCACCCACGGCAATCGCTTCACCGGTGCCGGCAGTTGCACCGCCTGTCTCCGTGCCAGAATTTTCATCTGTCGGTTCAGCAGAATCAGTGGGTGCGGCGGAAGTCGTTGCCGGCTGTGCACCTTCTTTGATAAAGGTTATTGCCACGTCCATACCAAAAATATCATCGGTGGTGATTACACCATCTTTCAAAGTGGCTTTGCAGTCCTGCCCAGCAGCGGTTAAAGTCAGATTCTCGCCCTCCAGCTTCCACTCAATGGGCGTAGCTTTTCCGTCTACACAGAAGGTGCCTTGTCCGTCGGCTTTCAGTTCAACATAGTTTTCACCCTCGGAATAAACATCTTCGATGGGTTCCCACTCAAAAATTTTGACTTGATCACCAATATATTTACCCAGATTTGGATCTGTCGTTTCACCGCCGCCTTCGTTATTATTATTGCCGCCACAAGCAGCCAGGCATAGAGCCATCATAACGGCCAAAGCCAATGCAGTCAGTCTTTTCATAAGAAATCCTCCTTTTCCTAGCTGTCGATCGTGCTTTCGTTTTTTATTGATTCCATTGGGTTTTGCAAAAGTGGAAGAACCGCTTCCTCCGCTGCTACATCATCGTTTAACACCAAAGAAACGGCTTTCCTTCCACTTGTATTATACAGGTTTCTACTTTTCCTCGGCATACTAATATTAGGGTATTTTCCCTTTGCTTGATGTCTGAGTTACAATGTACACCTGGAACTTTTTCTATATGACAGCACAAAATTTTGCTGCTTCTCGATGAAAAATCACCGACGATTTAACCAAAGTCAGCCAGCGATTTTTCCGATTTCTTCACTCATCAGTTGCGGCACGAAGCTCTTTCGTTCGCTCTTCGAATAAAGTCAAAGCCTCCCGCTGCATAGTAAAAAATGCTGTCTTTTGGCGTATTTCTTCTGTTGCCTGCAAAAAAGATTCCATATTGTCTTGGAATGTCTCTTCCGCAAATCCCAGCTTTTTCAGCCATTGGATTAATTCGATCCAACAACGGTGTTCTTCCGCACAGGTGCGGATGTTTGAATTCTCCTGTTGTTCCAGTTTCGATTCAGCCTCTGACGCAACCTCGCAAGGCAAGGTGCAAGTTTGGTTTTCTACCGCCATAAATTGACACCCCCTATGCAGGGGATTGTATCACCAGCTGCCTGCGAAACTTGCTCCATTCCCTCGAATTCCCCGAATTTATTCCATTCTCTTAAAAGAGCCACCGTTTACGCCTGTTGGTCGTCTGTTTTATTCGTTACAGCCAAAAAAACGGAGAGCATGTTCCAAAACTTGTTCCGGTGCGCCTGGAATGGACAAACTGTGGTCGCCACCGGGAACAATGGTCAGGGGAATCTGAAACTTTTCTGCAAACCGCCGGGCATGCTGAACCAAAATTGTTTCATCCGCTTCACCGTGGATCATACAAATTCTGTCTCCACCCACATGATTGCGTTGGAATAAATCATGATGAGCCAAATCATCCACAAACGCCGTAGTAAGTTTGATGGGACGCGTATCATATTCCAGCATAATAAATCCCTTTTCTCTGAGTTCTTCTTGCTCTTTTTCCGTTGGATTCAAAAACAACTCCGGCATGTTGACCGCCGCGGACCGCAAAAAGGATTTCCCGGTATGTCTTTTACGCCTTTCCCCGCCGGAAAGATATTGCAAATTGATATATGCACCGAAACTGGAAGAGAAATAGACCACCTCTGCCTCCGGCACGGTCTCTCGCACATGGGCCTCCACGTCCGCCAATGTCTGAATACACGCTTCCACGCGTAATTTATCTCCATCCACCGGACTGCTGCCATGAGCAGGGAAGTCAAACGCAATGGCACCAATCCCCTTTTGCGGCAGTTCTCTCAGTAGCATCATAGCCGTAGTGCTTTCTTTGCTGCTGCCAAATCCGTGGCTGATAATGCATACTGTTTTCTCCTGTCCATTTATGGCGGAAATACAGGGAATCGCATATCCACTCTCCCCAAAGACACTATGATACTGCATGGGTTTTCCTCCTTGTCGCAAGTGTTTTTGGCTCGTCTATTATAACAAACCTTATTTTTTTTGCGCGACTCTTCTTTGCTGCAGTTCCTGATAAGAAAGGCGCTGTCCCAAAGAATCTGCCTGTTTGACCGCATTGAGAATCGCACAACGCACGGCTTCTACCGCCAAAATGCCGACGGCGTCAAAACTAGTCTCCACTGCACCGGTAGACAAAGAAAAAACGGTGTCGCCGTCAAAAATGGAATGTGCCGGAGAAATGGCTTTCGCAATCCCGTTGTGACTCAGAGCGGCCAGCTTAACTGCCTGGGTTTTCTGCAGTTTTGCATTTGTCATCACACAGCCGATAACCGTATTTCCGCTGAACAAATCTTTTGCATGATTATACGTTTCCAAAATGATCTGTTTGGAGTCTGCCATAGACAATCCATCATCCGCCAATGTCCCGGCAATAATCTTCTGTTCGTCCACAATATCTCCCACGCAGTTCACCGCCATCACGGCACCTACCATCAGCTCGCCCTGCTGAAAAGCCGCTGTTCCCAACCCGCCTTTCATTGCATATTGTTTGCCGCGGACTTTTCCAATGGTAGCACCTGTTCCGGCGCCTACACTGCCTTCCGCCCAAACACCGTCATAAGCTTGGCGGCAAGCTTCATATCCCATGGCAACATCGGGCCGCACGTCCCATGCGCCGCATTTGAGATCAAATAAAATTGCCGCGCATACATTGGGGACAACGGTGACGCCCACATCACGCCCGATTCCTCTCTCCTCTAAAAAACGCATCACTCCTCCGGCTGCATCCAGACCAAAGGAACTTCCCCCCGCCAACAAAACACCGTGAGTTTGCAGTCGGTTGTTCACGGGATTTAATGCATCTGTATCTCTTGTTCCTGGCGATCCGCCCCGTACATCTACGCCACATACCGCACCCTTCTCACACAAAATCACCGTGCAGCCGGTAATGGCATTAAGATCCTGTGCATTTCCCAAGCGAAATCCCGGGATTTCCTGAATTTTGATTTCCTTCATTATATTCTTCCCTCTGCCTCTTTTTCTCTTGTGCTGTCTCCTGTTACATCTGTCATTATCTGCACCACCAAGCGAGCTGCACGCGTCAGCTCGTCTACATGGGACTGCTCTTTGGTGCTATGGCAATCTCGCATGCCGCAGGCCAAAACCACACCTGACATCCCATGACGAACAAAATGATTGTTATCACTTCCCCCAAAGGTTTCAATGAGTTTAAAAGGAATGCCGCACGCTTCACAGGCATGTTTCACGCGCTGCACCACCGGCAGCTCTTTCGGGGTTTCATACGCCATGCATCCGATTTGGTGGGAAAAGGAAACGTTTACACCAAACGTTTGCGCTACTTTTGTAAAATGGTTTTTGATTTTTTCATATTGCTCCACCGACAGTGCGTGAGGATTGCTTCGGATTTCTCCCTGTACCAGGCAATAATCCGACACAATATTGCGTGCCGTACCCCCTTCGATTTTACCTATGTTCACCGTCAGGGACTCTGCAACCCGCCCCTGCCGGATGGAAGCAATGGCTTTTGCTGCCGCTGCAATGGCATTTGCACCAGTTTCTGGCGCAAATCCGGCATGCGCTGATTTTCCTTCAAACTCTGCGGTAAAAGCAAAAATAGTAGGTGCGCGATAGGCACAGTTCCCGATCGGCCCGGATAAATCCAAAACATAAGCTTCTTTCGCTTTTAGTTGTTCATAATTGAAATGGGTTGCACCGCCGCTGTAAATTTCCTCTGCCACAGAAAACAGCAGCTCAATCTCCCGATGTGGAAGTTTTTTTTCCGCAATGGTACGCACAGCTTCCAAAATAGCTGCCACACCTGCAAAATCATCTGCCCCCAAAACAGTGTCCCCAGCGCTGCGGATGGTACCATCTGGCAAAATAACCGCTTTCTTCCCCCGGGAAGGTTCTACTGTATCCAGATGGGCCGAAAACAACAACGGAGCTTCTTTTCCACCATTGTCACTTCCCTCCCAGTGACAATATAAATTGCCGCAGTTGCCACCCAGCTGAATACCTGCATCGTCTTCTGATACAGAGAGGCCCAAAGCCGTTAATTGTTCTGCCAAAAACTGTCCTACCTGCCGTTCGCCCAAAGAGGGACTATCCATTTCTACCAAGTGTTGAAACGTCTGAATCAGTCTGTTTTGGTTTACCTTCTTCATTTCTATTTCCCCTTTACTACACAATCCAACCCATCTATTTTTTCTGTTTTTCTTTTGCTGTATCAGCATATCATACAATACTCCGCTCCGCCAGCCTCTTTCGGTAATTTTACGACAAAAAAAGAAAGCGGAGGCCGCTTTTCGCCGCCTCCGCTTTATCAAACGCGAAATTTAATAGATAAGGTTCTTACTTGGTCAGAATCATCTTCATACCATCTTGTTCAATGATAAGCTTGCCGCCATCCAAGGACACTTCCTGATCGGAGCCCTGAATTGTCAAAGTGTAAGTATCCCCATTCTTGGTCCAAGTGCCTTCTGCAGTTTCGCCCATTGCGTTTCCAGTCAAGGTGCCATCGGCTTTGATGTCAAAGGTAACATCCATATCGCCCAGTTCGGTGCCAGCGCTGCCAGCCATTTTTGCTACATCTTCCAGGCTCATTTCTACTCCGCCGATGTCTACACTGTTCAACTTCCACTTTCCGACAATGGGATCGCCGCCGCCGTTGCCGCCGTCGCCGTTGCCGCCGCCGCCGCAACCTGCCAAAATGGTGGTCATCAGCAGCAAAACAGCTAACACTACGCCAACAGATTTCTGTACTTTTTTCATATTTTTTCTCCTTTCATTCAGCTATCTTTACCAGATGTAACATGCTTCGGCAGTTACATCTGAATTGCTGATTAGCCCTATCCTTTCGATTGTAAGTTGCTGAAATGTGTGTTTAGTATATCACAAAATTTTCCTTTTTTCAATCTATTTTGATTCTTTTCTTTCTTTTTTCTTTGGAACAATTTTTATCTTTTCTCCTCTATTCTGCTCCATTTGTATGCACCAGTTGTTTTTCTGATGATAAATATCTTTTTTAACGTCAAAACAGGAGGTGTCAAGATCCTTATCTTGCACCTCCTGTTTCTTTCTAAAACCCCATTGTATCAGAAATGGATTCTACTGCATCTCCCATCGCTTTAGAATGCGGCAGAAGGATCCTTTTTGCTTCGCAGGCTTCTTTTTTGATTTCACGGCCATGCCAACGGCTATTCCGATAAGCAAACCGGCACCCATCCCACGCAAAAAATCTCCGTAGTTCAATCTCTCTCCCCCTTTCTACCGTTCATTTAAAAAGAGAGAGAGCACAACAAACAGCGCCTCGTCTCCCACTCCTTTTCTCGCTTAGTTTGCCCGCAAATTCGAAAAGCAGTTTAATTTTCGCTAAAATGATTGCGAAAAATTTTACCATACGATATAATGAGTTGCGTATGCGTATCCGTTCTGCTTTTTATTTTGATCGACATCGACTTTAGAACCTTTATTCTGCTGGATACGTCATAAAAGGTTCCCATAAGAAAGGTATTTCATGAAACTTTTAGTGCAGAAAGGGAGGATTATCGATCCTGTTACAGGAATCGGCGGTCAAATGGACCTTCTAATTGAAAACGGTATTCTTTCCCTCATCGCCAGTGAAATTCGAGAACCGGACGCTGTACATTTGGACGCTTCCGGATTGATGGTATGTGCCGGTTTGGTGGATATTCATGTCCATTTGCGGGATCCCGGCTTTACCTATAAAGAAGACTTGTTCAGCGGCGGACAGGCGGCGGCAAAAGGGGGGTTCACCTCCATCGCCTGTATGCCTAACACCAAGCCTACCATCGATTCTCCGGCACGTGTCACAGAATTGAAAAACCGTGCCGCAGAAATTCAAACCGTGCAGATTTATCCCATCGCTTCTGTCAGCCGCGGTCAGCTGGGGCGTGAAATAACCCAGGCAGAGGAATTGCGTCGTGCTGGAGCCGTGGCTTTATCAGATGACGGAATGCCCGTTTCCAGTGCTAACCTTATGCGGGATGCTTTAATCTGTGCCAAATCTGCCGGCCTCCCTATCCTGTCTCATTGCGAGGACGCTTCTATGGTAGAGGGTCGTGCGGTAAATGAAGGACGGATCTCCCGTCGATTGGGTCTGCCCGGTCGTCCCGCCATTGCAGAAGAAATTATGGTCATGCGGGATATTATGCTGGCCGCTGAAACAGGCAGTCCCGTACATATCTGCCATGTCAGCACCCGCGGATCAGTAGAGCTGATTCGCAACGCCAAAAAACAGGGGATTCCTGTTACCTGTGAAACATGCCCGCATTATTTTACATTGACAGAGGAAGAAATCCTTACCCAGGGATCTATGGCAAAAGTAAACCCACCCCTGCGCACCTTGCGGGATGTGCAGGCCATCATCGAAGGCCTGCAGGATGATACGATTGATGTCATCGCAACCGACCACGCTCCGCATGCTGCCAAAGAAAAAACACTTCCTCTTATAGAAGCCCCCAGCGGAATCAGCGGGCTGGAAACTGCCCTCGGTGTTACTTTGACGGCGCTTTATCACACAGGAAAATTAGGTCTTTCCCATATTTTGCAGAAAATGACTGCAAATCCGGCTTTGATTCTTGGAATTCCAAAAGGCCGGCTGGCCATCGGTGCCCCGGGCGACCTGACTCTTTTCCATCCGACAGAACGCTGGGAGGTCCGGGCGGAAGATTTTGTATCAAAAGGGAAAAATACTCCTTTCCATGGACAAACGTTGACCGGGAAAGTCAAATATACCATTCTGGGCGGCAAAATTGTTTATCAGGATTCTTAACAGCGCCATATGGCCGAGCAAAAACATAAAGGAGCTTCATTTATGTCATTTGATGTATTACAGGACAAAATTCGCGCCATGAAAAACCCAACAGTAGCAGGGCTTGACCCTAAGCTGGAATATATTCCTCCACATATTTTAGAACATCAAATTGCCCTGCATGGCACCACACTGCGCGCAGCCGCAGAAGCTGTCCTGGCATTCAATTGCGGACTTATTGATGCGCTATGCGACATTGTGCCGGCTGTCAAGCCTCAATCTGCTTATTATGAGATGCTGGGTTCCTGTGGAATCGAGGCTTTAGAGCGCACCATTCAATATGCAAAAAGTAAAGATTTATTCGTCATCGCGGATATTAAACGCGGCGACATCGGTTCTACCGCCGCTGCATACAGCCAAGCATATCTGGATTGTGTTTCCATTGGCAGTGAAACCTTCGAACCGTTTCCGTGTGACGCTGTCACCGTCAACGCATATTTGGGATCCGATGGACTGCGTCCCTTCCTGGAAACCTGTGAAAAGCGGGATAAATGCATCTTTGCTCTTGTAAAGACTTCCAATCCCTCTTCTGGAGAATTGCAGGATTTAATTGCTGGAGACCGGTTCGTTTATACCGTAGTTGGAGATCTGATCCAACGTCTGGGGAAAGGAACAGAAGGTCAGTATGGCTTCAGCCGAATGGGCGCCGTAGTTGGTGCCACCTATCCTATGGATCTTCGTTCCCTGCGGCGGCGGCTGGAACATGTATTTTTCCTGGTCCCGGGCTATGGTGCTCAAGGGGGCAGTGGCGACGATGTGCGCCATGCTTTCAATCAATTTGGTCATGGTGCGATTGTCAATTCTTCCCGGGGAATCATCTGTGCCTGGCAAAAAACAGGAAAAAATGGTACGGATTATCAGGACGCTGCCCGAGCGGCAGCCCTTGAAATGCGGGACGATCTGCGTCGTTTTATTTCAATTGTATAACAGTTTCCGGTCGGAGGGCTCCATCCCTTCGGCCATATCTTTGAATTCAGTCAACAGGAGAAAACTACGCTATGCCTATTCAAAAAACTTGCACGATTTTACGATCTGAACGCCTGATTCCATATGGCTATTCTCTGGTTCTGGACGCAGGCGAAATAGCAGATACTGCCCACCCGGGTCAGTTCCTTCAAGTTCAGTGCGACGGCCAGTTTTTGCGCCGCCCCATCAGCATTTGCGATGCAGGGGCGGGACGCATCCGGATTGTGTTTGAAATCAAGGGAAAAGGAACTCAGATTTTAGCCAAAAAGCGAGTGGGAGACAGTGTCGACGTCATCGGCCCGCTCGGGCACGGATTTCCCATTCACGGAGAAACAGTTCTGCTGGTCGGCGGCGGAATAGGTGCCGCCCCTCTGTTTTTCGCTGCCCGGCGCTGTCTGGGTACTGTACATGCCATTTTGGGGTTTCGTTCTGCCAATACTGCTGTTTTGACAGAGGTATTTCGTTCCGTGTGCCGACAGGTGGATTTTACCACCGAAGACGGCTCACTGGGAGAAAGCGGATTTGTGGACGGACCTCTGCGCCGTCGTTTGGAAGAAACAAAATACACTCGGATTTTAGCCTGCGGCCCCCAGCCCATGCTTCGCGCTGTGGCAAAGATTGCCGCAGAATTCAATGTTCCTTGTTTTGTTTCCATGGAAGAGCGGATGGCCTGTGGTGTAGGTGCTTGCTTGGGTTGCGCTTGCAAAATGAAAGACGGCAGCTATCAGCGGGTCTGTCACGACGGACCTGTATTCTCTGCTTCGGAGGTGTCATTCGATGACTGATCTGCATGTAAACTTCGCCGGTGTTTCGTTAAAAAATCCGGTTGTGGTAGCTTCCGGAACATTTGGCTTCGGCCGGGAATACGGCGCCTTTTATGACTTGAGTGAGTTGGGCGCCATCTGTGTCAAAGGATTAACGCTCTCCCAACGCGCCGGCAACCCGCCGCCTCGTATTGCAGAAACTCCTGGCGGAATGCTAAACGCTGTCGGGCTTCAAAATCCCGGCGTGGACGGTTTTATTGCCCGGGAGTTGCCAGAACTTCGCCGCCATGATGTAAAAATCATTGCCAATATTTCCGGCAACACGGTGGAAGAATACGGAATTTTATGCCAAAAACTGGCAGCAGTTTCCGTAGATATGCTGGAATTGAATATTTCCTGCCCCAATGTAAAGGAAGGTGGCCTGGCATTTGGAACTTCCCCGCAATCCGCCGCTGCAGTAACAGCGGAAGCCAAACGGAACGCAGGCACTGTTCCCGTCATGGTGAAACTCTCTCCCAACGTAACAGATATTGTTTCCATCGCCAAAGCGGTAGAAGATGCTGGTGCCGATGCCATCTCCATGATCAATACCCTTTTGGGCATGCGGATCGATATCCACACCCGCCGCCCTGTGCTGCGCAATAATACGGGCGGCTTATCCGGCCCCGCCATTCTGCCCATTGCCATCCGAATGGTCTATCAGGTGCGACAGGCTGTTTCCATTCCCATTTTGGGGATGGGCGGCATCACCACCGGAGAAGACGCAGTGGAGTTTTTGCTAGCCGGCGCCAACGCCATAGCAGTAGGCAGTGCCAATTTTCAAAATCCTTATGCACCTCTTCTGGTGCGAGACGGCATCGCTTCTTATATGCAGGAAAACGGCATCTCACGCGTTGACCGGTTAACCAACGGTGTTCAAACCTGGACGCCATGCAGAGCATCATGTGAGGAGGAATTGACATGACGACCGTATTCCTCGTGCGTCACGGTGAAGCGGAAGGCAATCTTTACCGACGGATTCACGGACATTATGACAGTAAAATAACAGAAAATGGTCTGTTGCAGCTGAAGGCGCTACAGCAGCGGTTTGCCCCCATTCATCTTGACGCCGCTTACTCCAGTGACCTATACCGGGCCAGAAAAACAGCAGAAGCCGTCTGTGCGCCCAAACAGCTTTCCGTCACACTGGACCCGCGCTTACGGGAAGTGAGTATGGGAGATTGGGAAGACCTTCCCTGGGCAGAGGTAGCCCGCACCGACCGGGAACAGGCACGCAATTTCAGTAAGCGTCATTTAGAGTGGCATGTCAATGGCTCGGAAGGGTTCCAAAAGGCAGCAGACCGGTTTGCGCAGGCTATTTTCGAACATGCCGCTGCCCATGATGGGCAGACCATTGCCATTTTTGCTCACGGTTCTGTCATCCGCACCTTTTTATGCCGTGCCAACGGCCTGTCTCTCGCGGAAATCAATCAACTTCCTCACAGCGACAACACCGGCGTTTCCTTGATGGAAATTCAGGGAGAATCGATTCGCCTGATCTATCAAAACGACAATTCCCATCTCCCCGCCAAAATCAGCACATTGGCACATCAGTCCTGGTGGAAAAAACAGAAAACAAGTTTTGATCCCTGTCTTTGGTTTCGCCCGTTGGACCTGGATGCAGAATCTTCTCTTTATTTGAACGCACGCAAAGAGGCATGGCAGTCTATTTATCACACACTGGACGGTTTCGACGGTAACAGTTTTTGGCAGGAAGCAAAAAATGCCGTCGGATTTGATTCCCGTTCCTTGCTCATTGGCATGCTGGAAGACTCTGTGGCCGGCATTTTACAGCTGGAACTCCGGACTGACGCGAAGGAAAATGCAGTTTGGATCCCATTTTATTATATGATGCCGGATTTCCGCGGCAAGCATATTGGAGTGCAGTTATTGGGACAGGCTACCAGCGTATGCAGAGCAATTGGCCGCTCGTATTTACATCTCCGGGTTTCTTCCGTCAACACTTGCGCACAGCAATTTTATCAAAAGTATGGCTTCCGGGTCGTTGGCGAGGAAATGGGTTCTTTTGCCCCCCTGCACATTATGGAAAAATATATCGGATATTCAGAGGAAAATTGTTAACATGAACGGTGATTTTTTACCCATCTCCAAAGCTGATATGGAAGCGCGCGGCTGGTATTATTATGACTTTCTCCTGGTCACTGGAGACGCATATGTGGATCACCCCGCCTTTGGTACGGCAGTCATTGGCCGGGTTCTGGAAGCAGAGGGCTTTCGGATTGCCGTTCTGGCTCAGCCTGATTGGAAAAGTCCTGCGGACTTTCTTGCCATGGGCAGACCCCGTTATGGCGTGATGATCGGTGCCGGGAATCTGGACTCTATGGTGGCCCACTACACTGCCGCCAAAAAACGGCGCAGTTCTGATCCATACAGCCCTGGTAACCGAACAGGCCTTCGACCTGATCGAGCCACGATTGTATATGCCAATCGGGCACGGGAGGCCTTTCCCGGTCTTCCCATCATCATTGGCGGGCTGGAAGCTTCTCTCCGGCGGTTTGCTCATTACGACTATTGGGACGACAAAGTGCGCCGCAGTATCTTATTTGACGCGCAGGCAGACTTGCTGGTTTATGGAATGGGTGAATATGCCAATCGGGAAATTGCCCATCGACTGGCCAAAAAAGAACCTGTATCCAACTTGACAGATATTCGGGGCACCTGCTATGCTGCACCGGACATTTCCCGTTGCCCTTTTCCCATTTTGGAATGTGGGTCCTTTGAATTGGTTTCGCAAAACAAGCGAGAATACGCTATTGCCAACCGAATCCAGTATCAGGAACACGACCCTGTGCGCGGCCGCGCCATTATGCAGCGGCATGGAACCTCTATGCTGATCGTTAATCCGCCGGCTATGCCACTGACTTCCGAGGAGTTGGACTTTGTAGCAGAATTGCCTTATCAGCGTGAACCTCACCCTGTTTATGACAGCATGGGCGGTGTGGCCGCCATTGAAGAAGTTCGATTCTCTGTTATCCATAACCGAGGCTGTTTCGGCGCCTGCAACTTCTGTTCTTTGGCCTTTCACCAAGGTCGGATGGTCACAGCCCGCAGTCAGGAATCCGTAATCCGGGAGGTAACAAAATTCACTGTGCACCCGCTGTTCAAAGGGTACGTCCACGATGTGGGTGGGCCAACGGCTAATTTCCGCCACCCCTCCTGCAAAAAGCAATTAACGCAAGGGCTCTGTAAAAATCGGGCCTGTTTGGCACCTGCACCTTGTCCCAATTTAGACGCAGACCATTCTGATTACTTGACCCTTCTGCGCCGCCTTCGAAAAATTCCCGGGGTAAAAAAAATCTTTATCCGCTCCGGTATCCGATTTGATTACATGCTGTGTGACAAAAAAGGAGAATTTTTTGCCGAACTGGTGCGCTACCATGTCAGTGGGCAATTAAAAGTTGCGCCGGAGCATGCAGTGAACTCCGTTCTCGACTATATGGGAAAGCCCCACCACCATATTTACGAAACTTTTTGCGATAAGTATAAACGGCTGAATACGCGATATGAAAAAGAACAGTATTTAGTACCTTATCTAATGTCATCTCACCCTGGTTCCACGTTACAGGATGCTGTGGCCTTGGCAGAATATTTAAACCGTTCCGGGTACCGGCCGGAACAAGTACAAGATTTCTATCCTACTCCGGGCACCTTGTCCACTTGTATGTATTATACGGAAATTGATCCCCGTACCATGGAACCAGTCTACGTTCCCCGCTCTCCCCATGAAAAGGCATTGCAGCGGGCACTGCTGCAATGGAAACGACCGGAGTTTCGCCGCCTGATTATTGAAGCACTGCATAAAACCGGACGGACGGATTTAATCGGATTCGGCAAGCAA
>JAFOJR010000009.1 GCA_017420125.1 Oscillospiraceae bacterium
AACCTTCTCCCGGGGGAGATTTTTCAGCTGATACATTTCAACCAAAGTATTGGGGGGGATATCCATATAGCCCAGTTGAGTGGAAACTTTGATGATATTTTCCATACTGCGCCCGGTGATGCCCACTTTGCGGCCATAACGTGCGGCAATGTTGATGATCTGCTGCACCCGGTCCACATTAGAGGCAAAGGTGGTTACAATGATTCGCTGGGTACACCCTTTAAACAGGGAATCAAAGGTTTCGCCCACTTTCTGCTCGGAAGAGCTGTAGCCTTCTTTTCCTACGTTCGTAGAATCTGCCAAAAGAGCCAGAACACCTTCCTGTCCCAACTGACCAAACCGGGCCAAATCGATCATATCGCCTTTGATGGGCGTGGGGTCAATTTTAAAATCCCCCGTTTGGATGATGGTGCCGGCAGGGCACTTGATAGCAAAAGAAACAGCACCCGCAATGCTGTGATTAATGCGGATAAACTCCACGGAAAAACAGCCGGCCTTGACGGTTTCTCCCGGCTCCACGGAGAAAATTTTGGTCTGCTTTGCCAGATCGTGTTCTTCCAGCTTGATCTGGACCAGACCGACGGTCATTCGCGTAGCGTAGACTGGCACATTTAAATCCCGCAGAACATAAGGAAGAGCACCAATGTGATCTTCATGACCGTGGGTTAAGAAAATGCCTCGTATACGGTGCTTATTTTTAATCAGATAAGTGATGTCGGGAATCACAACATCGATTCCGTACATATCATCATCCGGGAAACCCATTCCACAATCGATAAGAATGATATCGTTACCATACTCATACACAGTCAGGTTTTTCCCAATTTCGTTGAGGCCGCCCAGTGCAATGATTTTCAATTTTTCTGCCATAAGGGAATGATTCAACTCCTTGTTTTGGGTTATAAAAGCACATGGATAGAAGGCGGACAAGCCGCACGTTTTCAGACCCTGTAACGTCGAAAAAGCCGCAGCCCCGTCAGCCTCAATCCATGGATGAACTTTTTATATTTGATGCACAATGTGCAATATAACAACACTCATGTTGAAATATTATAACACCAAAGCGCAAAGTTGTATACAAAAATTTTCCGAATCAGCAGGAAGGCGGAATTTGATCGGCTTTTTTAATTTTCTCTGTGAATAAATCACAAAGTTCAGAGGCGATTTCTGTCGACTGACCTTCTCCGATGATTCGAATGGCCGCACGCCGCGTAAGAGGTGCAAGGTACACATGACCGCTTCTCAAATGAAAATGGAGACCGGATTCAGTTCCTTTCTGCTGCATGACGCCGTTTGATTTTGAAAGATGCTCCATGATAGCGCCGCGGTTCCCGCGCAGTGGAATTTCCCTCAGTTGGGTGTAAATCGGCGGAAGCTGTGCCGCGACGGCCGAAAGAGATGTGCGGCATGCGCCCAAATAGGCGCAGAGGTGTAGGGTTCCAAACAGGGCATCCCGCAGGAAGTGTTGACGGATATACAGCTGCTCTGCAGCTGCGCCGTCCCGCCCCAAACGCAGAACCTGGGCTTGAAAAGCTTCTGCAGCCTGCTCCACGCCACAGGAAGCCTCTGGCGGGACAGCGATGGCCCTATGTCCTTGGCGAAAGGCGATTTGGCTCAGAAGCGTGACCATGTGCCAGGGAGAAAGAAACCGTCCGGATTCGTCTACCGCCGAGAGGCGAAGGCCGCCGTGAGAGAGGTGAAAAATGGGGATGCCCGCCTGTGGAGATTGAATCGGACAACCCAGATAAGAAAGTGCCTCTGACAACAATTGCGTACAAGAAGGGTCTCCCTCTGCTGCAACAGGGAAAGGACGGAAGGAAGACACAGTAGAGAACGCTTCTGTTGCAGCCGCCTTCGCATAGCGGCTGCCGATTCCTGAAATAGTTTGCAAAGGACCTGCTTTCGAAATATAATGCTGTTCACCCCGCAAAAGTGCGCCTTCTAATTTTCGTTCCTGCGCACGAGAAAAAGGAAGACCGTTTTCACTAAGGCACCGGAGGAACACAGTATTATCATTTATGCGGACAAAGACGGAACGAGGATAATTTCCCGTCTGCGCCAGCCAGACAGCGGCACTTTCACAGCCGCCGTCGTGGCGTATGGCCGCTCCGCCGGCAGAGCGGATGCCGCATAGAAGGACGTCAGCTAAATTTTCAGCCTCCGTTCCGCCAGCCCATCCCACCGAGACCGGCCCGTTTCCTTCTCCCAAAGAAGCGCCCAACGCAAGGCAGAACTCCGGTGTGATTTCTATATTCTGTATACCACGCAGCACACTGCCGTCCCCAAAAGAGATGCTGCCTTTCGGGCGTCCGGAAGAGAGTGTGCCGTTTTGTCGGGCATCGGCGGGAACGGACTGGTTTGGCCAGATGCGGCAGCCTTCCATCAAAATGGCGTTAGTGCCGATTTGGCACGCGTCACCAACAACAGTTCCTTCTCGTAAAACAGCACCGTCTTCAATCCGCGTGCCGCGATATGTGATTGCCCCCTGAAGGGAAACGTCAGAGCCAACGAGGGTTTGTTCCAGCAGGCTGTTTTTGATTTTGCTTTGGGCGCCTATTTTACTGTGTGCCCCAAGACAGACGTTTGGGCCAAGCTGCACATGGGTGCCAAAGGTCACCTGTTTTCCAATATAACAGGGTGGAGTGATGTCAATGTCATCCGGCAGCGGCGTATCTGACCAAATCCCCGGTGCAATCATAGGAGCGTTTGGGGAAATGCCGGTTTTTTCATGCAGACTGTCACACATACACTGCAGATATGCGGAGCAATCACCAATATCACACCAATACCCATCTGCAATATACCCATATATTGGGCGCTGTTTCTGCAGCAGCGTGGGAAAAACATCTTTTCCAAAGTCGTATGGTTCGTTTTCTGGAATTTGGCGGAGGATTTCTGAACTGCAAATGTAAATTCCGGTATTGATGGTGTTGGTGCAAACCTGCCCCCAGGCGGGTTTCTCCACAAAACGGGTAATTGTCCCGTCTTCTTTTGTTACTACAAGTCCATACTCCAGCGGTTGATCGTGGTGATGGAGAATTAAAGTGGCATCGGCCTGTTTTTTCTGATGAAATGCGATACAAGCGGAAAGATTAAAATTGCAAACGGCATCACCGCTGATTACGAGAAAATCTTCGTCGCCTAAAAATTCGCTACATGCTTTTACGCTCCCGGCAGTGCCCAACGGAGTACTTTCCAAAAAGTAGGTGAGCGAGACGCCGAACGTGCTGCCGTTTCCAAAGTAATCCCGAATGCTGTCGGGACGGTAGTGTAGTGTCATGCAGATTTCTGTAATTCCATAGGTATGCAACAAAGTCAAAATGGATTCCAAAACAGGATGGTCGAACAGCGGGACCATGGGCTTTGGGCGCTGCAGGCTCAAAGGACGCAAGCGACTGCCTTCCCCGCCGGCTAAAATAACTGCCTTCATTTGTGACGCTTCCTTCCACTGTGAGTTTCGGCAAATGCCGTTGACAGTAGTATGAGCAGGAAATTTGGAAATACTCTCAAGCGCCGATAGAAAAGAGAAATCTGTCAGAGAATAATCAAAAAATTGGGTGTTTTCCAATCGGAAAACACCCAATAAAATATTTGAATGATTAGACAACCATATTTAAGAACAAGGTAAGGAGGATAAACGCGATGGCGATATATTTAGTTGCTTTGGCTAACTTTGCATCCAATGTCCGTGCTTTATTTTTGGATAAAAAGGTATCTGCCCCACCGGCAATGGCGCCGCTGATTCCTGCGGTTTTCCCGGACTGGGACAGAACAACAACGGTTAGAACCACAGCGGAAACAAGCTGTAAAACAGTAATAATGGTTTTTAACATGAATTTCGTTCCTTTCAAAAAAGTTAGCATTTCTGCACTTAAAAACAATTTAATACGAAGATCATATTATCATATGAATCGGCACTTTGCAAGTCATTTTTATCCCTATTTTTATTTTAAGAGGAAAGAAGGGAAAGTTAGCACTCTAAGAACAAGAGCGCTAAAAATTCACAATTTCGTCACACTTATCGGAATAAAGGGCAGTAT
>JAFOJR010000188.1 GCA_017420125.1 Oscillospiraceae bacterium
GTTTGTCCCTTTGCCCTGCCGGAAACAGGTGTTTCCGTTTATTTAGACATCTCTCTCAAGCGGTTTGACACGGTCTATCCTGCTGCCGGCAGCAGCAGCTCTGCCATCGCCCTTACCTGTGATCAGTTGTTTGCCGATTCCAGGGCCCTGGATTGGATTGACGTATGCAAAGCATGGCAGGACGAAGCATCCGTACCGCCTCAGCAGCAATAAAGGAGGTTGCAGATCATGGAATTAAAAGCAAATAAGGGAAAACAAATTGAAATCACCGTAGACGGAGCAGTTTATCAGCGCTATGCCCTGCAAACCCATTTCGTCAAAATCGGCGAGGATTATATTTCTTTGGTAGAACAGTATGTAAAGCCTCATTATCAAGCCGGTGATTTTTTATCGATCAGCGAAAAAATTATTGCGCTTTGCCAAAAGCGCGTCGTCTATAAAAAAGACATGAAGCTGAGCCGCATGGCCCGGTTCCTTTCCCGCTTCGCCACCAGCAGCAGCGCCGGAATCGGCGTGGACAGTCCATGGAAAATGCAGTTTGCCATCGACCATTGCGGCCGCTGGAAGGTGTTCTGGGCTGCCATTGCCGCCGGTTTTGGCAAGCTCTTCGGCAAAAAGGGCGTATTCTATGACATTGTGGGCATGGAGGTCACCGGTCTGGACGGATTTTATGACCACGTATTTGAAGAATACGGCAATTACGGCATCCGGATCCCCGAAAATCCCTCCGGGGTCTGTAATGAAATTTTTGAAAAAACCGGCGTGCCCTGCATGATCGTAGACGCCAATGATCTGACCATTGAAATTTTGGGGCATGGCGATGCGGTTCCTTATTCCGAGTCGCAGATGGTTGCGCTGATCGGGGACAATCCTGCCGGCCAGTCAGACGAACTGACCCCCTTCATTCTGATTCGGCCTTCCAGCTCTGTATCCGACGCATCCCAGCCGGAAACGGACCCGCATACAGAAGCGGAAGGAAAAACAGAATAGTTCCAATTTACTGATCTGTATACAGCCAGCCCGTCTCCAATGGAGACGGGCTGGCTTCATATTGTTTCATCTGTAATTAAATTTTATGTGGCATCATTGGGAAAATACCGGGTGCGAAACGCCGTTTCATCTCCCTGAAATACGGCTCCTTTCAAATAATCCAGGCATCCTGCCGGTGTGGAAAAAGAAAACACCAAACGGGCTGCATATAACGCCTGCCACTTCTGTTTTCGTTTCCGATTTTCCTTCTCGCTGCCGTATTTCCCATCTCCCAGCAGTGGATGCCCCGCATCGGAAAACTGCGCTCTGATTTGGTGGGTCCGCCCGGTGATCAGCCGGCACTCCACCAGAGAAAGTCCATCCCACTTCTCCAGTGTCCGGTATTCCGTCTGCGCAAACAATGCCCCCGGCGCACGCTGATGCAAAACGTCTACTTTGTTCTTCCGGGAATCCTTTTTCAGGTAACCCGTCAACACGCCTTCTTTCGGATGCATCACACCATAGACCACACAAAAATAATACTTTTCAATTTCTCTGTCGCGAATTTTCTGATTCATCACCCGCAGTGCCTCCGCTGTTTTGGCCGCTATGACAAGGCCGCCGGTATTGCGGTCAATTCGATGGCACAAAGCCGGCGTAAACGCCTGTTCTTTCTTTGGATCCCACTGCTTTGTTTCATAGAGATATGCCTTGATATAATTAATCAGCGTATGGACCGTTTCCTGCTTGTCCGGCTGCACCGGCAGTCCAGGCGGTTTATCCACAATTAATAAATGGTCGTCTTCATATACAATGAAAAGCGGCGGATGTTTGATCCGCAGAAACGCCGTTTCCTGCGCGGGCGGCACCGGCGCTTGAAACCACTCGTCCGAAAGGTAAACCTGTACCACGTCGCCTGAAATCAAATGCTGCTCCCGTTTTGGCTTTTTACGGTTCACTTTGATATTCCCCACACGGATAGATTTCTGCAGCAGTGATTGCGGAAGGTGCGGGAGCGCTTTTTTTAAAAATCGATCCAGCCGCTGTCCGGCATCGTTCTCGTGAATGATGAATGCTTTCATCTCGGGTCTCCTGTTGCGCATTTGATTTAAAAAAAGTATATCACATCTAAAGAAAAAGGGAAAGAAAAAACAAACAAAAGTGCCTGCAGCCCAAGGGCAAAGACTTATGGGAAAAAACAAAAGAAAGTATTTGACATTTTACGCCGTTTCAAGTATAATGCGACATGTACCATTGTGCGAGGTGTGCCATGCGTTTGGATTTGAGCTCAATTATCAATACCCCCGGCGGGTCTCTCCCCTTCTCCTGTAGATTGGATTTATCCCATCTGGAGTTTTATGGAGAACACCCAATTTGCGAACCGCTTTTTGTGGAAGGTGTCGTACGCAATCGGGCTGGTGCTCTCATGCTGACCGCGCATCTGGAATCGGAACTTCATTGGATCTGTGACCGCTGTGCACAACCTTTCATTCAAAAAAAGGCCGTTTCGCTGGAAGCCCTCCTGGCTTCTTCTTTGGAGCAGGAGGATCAGATGGAAGATAATATCTACCTGCTGGAAGGAACGACGCTTCCTCTGGCGGAAATCGCAGAAACTGCTTTTGTTTTGGAAATGGATACAAAACATCTTTGCTCTGATGATTGCAAAGGTCTTTGCCCTCGATGTGGAAAAAACCTCAACGAAGGGCCATGCCAATGCAAATCTGAAGTTGATCCGCGGCTCGCTGCCTTGGCGCAGCTTTTGAACCAAGGAGAGGGATCGGAGCCGTCTGCCTGACTTTGTCAGGTTCCCGTTGCAGGAAAACGGCTTCTGAAATTTGCGCCAAGGAGGTGTCATTATGGCAGTACCAAAAGGAAAAGTGTCCAAAGCAAGAAGAGATAAGCGGCGTAGCTCTCACTGGAAGCTGGAAACTCCCAGTCTCGTTACTTGCCCGAAGTGCGGCGCATATCGCCTGCCTCACCGGATCTGCACATCTTGCTGGACTTACAACGATCGTTCATATAGCGCAGACGCAGCAAAATGAGCAGAATCGATCAAAAATCCTTACTCGGCTCCCGCTTATTGATAATCTATCGTTTGCGGTGTTTGCCCGGCAGGATCTCAAACAGAAAAAAATACACTGTATTTGCCGAATCAGGCAAAATACAGTGTATTTTTATTTTTTCTTTTATTGCACTACACAGGTATAGGCCACATAGCCGGCATACCCTGCCAGCATGAGGAATCCCTGTGCCCGGTAGAACCTTTTCAAAGCCAAAGCAGGCAGCAGGGCCAATGCCCCCACCATCAAACAAACAGGAAGGTCAATGCCGATTGACTGAATAGACACCGGCAAAGAACCACCGGACAAAAGGGAACATACCGGCAAAATCAAGGTCAGGTCGATGATATTTGCCCCGATAATATTCCCAACGGATAGAGAGACTTCTTTCTTTACAATAGCGGACAATGTGGTCACAAGCTCCGGCAGCGAGGTTCCCACCGCAATCACCGTTACACCGACGATTCGTTCCGGAACACCCAGCATCAGCGCAATCTGGCTTCCCTGGTCCACCAGAAGCCGAGCGCCGATTATAATCGCGGCAATGCCGAAAACAAACTTTAATACGTTGGTAACCACTTCTTTTTTCATCGGCGGTCTCTTTTGCTCTGCAGGCTGTTCCAGCCGCATCGCCGTTCGCGCGCCGAATACATTTTCCCCCATCGCCGTGAGGAAAATAAGCACCAGCCCCACACAGGGCAAAAGCGTCAGCACACCATTTTGGCAGGCCAGCATCAGCAGCAGCGCACCGCCCAGCATTAAAACGGATTTCAGGATGTAATCCTTCCGCCGAATGACAGAGGGCATACATACAATGGCAATGCCCATAATCAGCCCCAGATTAGCCGTCACACTGCCAACCGCATTCCCTGCTGCAATATCTACTTTCCCGTCGATCGCCGCGAGAGCGGACACAAGAAGCTCCGGAAGGGTGGTTGCAAAACTGACAATTGTAGCGCCCACAATCAGCTTTGGAATCCCTGAAGTTTCCGCAATCCAGGAAGCCGCATCTACAAAGTAATCGCCTCCTTTGACCACCAGCACGATTCCCAGGGCAAACAGCAAAATTGTCGTTATAATACTCATTTGTTTTGACTCCACCTTCCCCAGCAGCAATCGACTGCTGCCGTTTTGCTCGTAAAACGCAGAACGGTTGTTATTATAGTATAGCTTTCGTCAGCTTGTCAATGAAAATTATCTGCTTCACCCCTCTGCGTATGGTTAAAACAAAAAGTCCAATGCAGTAAAGCGCCCCGCAACACAGGCGGTCAAACAAAAATAAAATCCAGACTGCGTATCGGCACAGTCCGGATTTTATTGGATTTGATGGATCCGTCAAAATTCTCTTTTACGGAATGGAAAACAGCCCATCAGCGTGCTTCATCAAGCATTTCCAGAATTTGAGCTTTGGGGCGAACGCCAACTGCTTTCTGCACGACCTTGCCATCCTTCATCAGCACCAGCGAAGGAATGCTGGCAATTTGGAATGCAGCAGCGATATCGGGCTGCTCATCTACGTTGACTTTACAAAACTTAATATCTTTTACTTCTTCTGCCAGCTGATCAATAACCGGAGAAATCATGCTGCATGGTCCACACCACACCGCAAAAAAGTCAATCAAAACCGGAGTGGGTGATTTGATGACTTCCGACTGGAAATTTTCTGCCGTAATTTGTAAAACAGACATCCGAACACATCCTTTCATTGCAATTCTTTTTTCACCTGATCTGATTATATGATACCATAGTCTGTCCTGATCTTCCGTGATTTAGTCACAATTTGTTCCCTTTTCTGCCAAATTTTTCCGGTGCTTATTCAAACAGCGGCGTGCTGAAATATCGTTCTGCAGTATCCGGCAAAATCGTCACTACGGTTTTTCCCTTACCCAGTTTTTTTGCCATCTGAAGCGCCGCCGCCACATTCGTACCGCTGGAAATGCCGCACATCAAACCTTCTTTGCGGGCCAGATCCTTTGCCACGGAAATCGCTTCTTCATCTGAAACCAGGTAAATATCATCATAAATGGACTGGTTCAGGTTATCCGGAATCAGCCCGTCGCCGATTCCCATTTGTAAATGCGTTCCGATATTTCCACCGGCCAAAATAGCCGCGTGTTCCGGCTCCACTGCCCAAATGCAGATATCCGGATATTGGGCTTTCAGCACTTCGCCAATGCCGGAAATGGTTCCACCTGTGCCAACGCCGGAGCAAAATCCATCAATGGGACAGGCGGCCTGTTCCATAATTTCCAGCGCCGTATGACGTTTATGTGCCGCGGGATTGGCAGGATTGGAAAACTGTTCCGGAATATAAACCCGCGGATCTGCCGCTGCCATATCCTTTGCCGTCTGAATACAAGCCTGAATACATTCCCCGATATCTCCTGCATCATGCACCAATTTCACCGTTGCGCCGTAATGTTCCACCAGCATCCGCCGTTCCTGACTGACGGAATCCGGCATAATAATAATGGTTTTATATCCTTTCACGGCGCCAAGCAACGCCAATCCAATCCCCTGGTTGCCACTGGTAGGTTCTACAATGATTGTATCCGGCTTAATCAGTCCCTGTTTTTCTCCCTCAACAATCATGTTGTAAGCAGTACGGGTTTTAATTGATCCCCCCACATTCAATCCTTCGTATTTCACCAGAACCTGTGCATCTTCCGGTCCCGTCATGCGTTGCAGCCGAACCAACGGCGTATGTCCCAGCGCTTCCAGAATATTGTTGTAAATCAAATTGCTTCCCCCTACTCTAAAAATAAATCAGACGCCATTCTGTCTGACTGTATGTGAAGGCGTTTCACACAAGTATACCGCATTTGCAGAAAAAAGGCAAATGAAAGATTGCAAAAACACGCAAAGGTTGATATACTGAATCAATATCATTCAGATTGGAGGGGATCGAAATTGAAAGAAAGGGGAAAGCTTATTTTCTACATCAGCATTGTAGCTGCCGCCATTTTGTGGGGAACCATCGGCCTGTTTTTTCAGTTTCTTTCTGAATACAACCTGTCCCGCATGGAAATTGTATTTGTCCGTACAATCGTCGCCGCAGTGCTCCTGCTGCTGTATCTGTTGATCTTCGACCGCGGCAAGCTGAAAATTCGATGGCAGGATCTATGGATGTTTTTAGGCACCGGTGTCGCCAGCCTTTTGTTTTTTAATTATTGCTATTTTTCCGCCATGGAATATACCTCGTTGTCCGTGGCAGCCGTTTTATTATATACCGCTCCTGCATTTGTAACCATTTTATCCGCTATCTTCTTCAAAGACCGGTTCACCGGCCGAAAAATTTTGGCACTGATTTTAACCATTCCCGGCTGTGCCGTGATATCAGGTGTTTTCTCCGGTCTTGTCAACGGCAGCTTTTCATACTCTTCCACGGGCATTTTGTTTGGTCTCGGTTCCGGTTTTGGTTATGCATTATACACCATCTTCAGCCGCATTGCGCTCCGGCGGTATGACAGCATCACCATTTCTTTTTATACTTTTGTTTTGGCCGGCATCGGCTCCGGGCTTCTTTGCAGCCCCATCCACGTGGCCAGCCGCATGAGCTCCCCTCCTGCTCTTCTTCTGGGGATCGGCATTGCCGCTGCCACCTGTTTAATTCCTTATCTGCTCTATACATATGGTTTAACCCGTATCGGCAACAGTGAGGCCTCCATCACCGCCACGATAGAGCCTCTGGCCGCTACCTGCATCAGCGTATTCATCCTGGGCGAACCGTTCACGCTGGAGAAACTCATCGGCATCGTGCTGATTTTGGGCGCCGTTTTGATCATCAACCTGCCTGATCGTTCTCACCACGCCTCTGATGTGTCGGCAGAACCCTCATCGCCCATCTCATAATCTCTCCATACAGCAAAACACCTTTGGTGCGCAGGCAGCAGCCTGATACACCAAAGGTGTTTTTTTGATTTAAAAAATAGTTCTGTCGACAGACGAAGCAATCGCCCGGCTAAAATTCCATACGGCTTTCAGGATCGTGTATCCGGCGAATCATCCACCGGCGAATCATCATCCAAAAGACCCAGTTCCCATTCCAGCTCCCAGAGAGGTGTTTCCGTTTCCTGCTCATCCGGTTCCGACAGATCGTAGAACTGCCGCACCATCTGCTGCTTCTCTTCCAATGTCAGCTGGTCCAGTATTTGATTTCCCTCTGCTGCCGGATCCTCTTCTTTCGGCATTTGGGACCTGGTATCTTCCCGCTGCGCTGTTTCAAATACCGGGGCATCCTCCATCCGCTTCGCCGGATGCGGCATTTCCCCTTTTTGCACATGTGCAAGCGCTGGATTCCAAGCTGGATTCCAGGCGTTCGCCCCCACAATGGGGAATGTCTTGGTGTCCTCTTCTGTCATTTTGTCTTTGCTTTCTTGCTCAGCCAGCTTGGCAGCCGCCATCAGAACGCCTAACAACAGCCAGAACAGGAACATCACCCGGGGATAAAACCAGGTATATTCCGCCAATGCAATGACCATGATTCCAATCAGCCCGCCAATGGAAGCGCTGAGAATATATTTCAGGTCAGAAGAGCAGTTCTTCATGCTCCGCACACCCTGTTTGATTTGATAAAACGTACCGCCCAGATAGCAAATCGGTGCGAAAATTCCTGCTTCCAGCCAAAGCTGCAAATAGGTGTTGTGACTGTGAATGGGGTACGCTCCGTTCAGCAGCCTGGTGGGATACGTCATGATTACTTTTTTCACCGCATCAGACCCCAAACCAACGCCGGAGAACCAAAAGTCCCGAAACATGGGCCAAAGGGTATCGTAAATCTGGAAACGATACATGGTAGAGGAATCTTCGGAATTGCCGATACTCATCATACGATTGATCATTGTCTTTGGCAAAAGAGGGATGGCAATCAGAAGAATCACAATACACAGGGGAACCAGCCGCCAGTTTTGGAACGCCAGAAAGATCAAAACAGCTAAACAGAGGCCAATCCATCCAGATCGGGAATACGTCTGCAAAATTGCCCATAACGCCGGCAGCATGCAGATCAGCACCAGGCATTTTTTCTTCCACCCTTTTGCCAAGGCGATAAATGCCAGGTAAAAGGGAACCAGCATAACTAAAATTTCTGCAAAATTGTTGGGATTATCAAAGAAAGAATAGACCCGGCCAGGAATCCCCTGGTTCAAAGACAGAGAATAGTCCACCTGGGAGGCCACAACCTCCACGCCGGTAATCCGCTGATAACAGCCATAGAGCGAACATACGGTAAGTCCTATCAATAAAACCACCAGCAGTGCTTTCAACTGCCGCTTTGTGGTAATGGCATTGACCAGCAAAAGCACTGCAATCAGTCCTGTAAAATGAAACAGGAAAAACCGCAGACTCAGTCCGAAGTAAACGGAAAAAATCAGCCCAAGCGTCAATATAACGGCATAAAAGACAAAATATACGGAAAACCGCTCTGTTTCCAGGCGTCTCACCTGCGCCTTTTTGCCTACCGCCGCCAAAAAGAACAAAATGGTAATCAGGAAGATGCCTAAAAACCCATATAAATTGTTCCACTTGGCGTGCGGAACAACCAGCATCAGGGCAAACAGAATGGCAACCATCGCCCAGGTTCTCCGGCCCAAAATGCGGCACAGACGAATGAATTTGCTTTGCCGTACGGTTTTATTCTTCCAAAGCCGGCCCGCCAGCAAACGGGGGATATTGAAAACCGCTTCCGCGCCGCGATACAACCGGCTTTTCGGGAAAGCCAAAGTCAGCGTGCCGTCTTTTTTTAAAAAAGCAAAAATACTGCTTTCCGATGCGCTTTTTGAAATGGCGTCGCACAAACGGCAAAAGCCCTGATGAAACCCGCTTTCCAAATAGGCCTGTTTCAAATGTGCCCAAAACAAAAGAATCGCACGGATAAAAAAGCTGCGGGATAATATGGCATTCAACTGCATTCGCCTCCTTTATCAGGGCAGCTTTCCTCTGCCGCCCGGCCGCACACCTGGTCATATAAATCGTACGTCCGGTCTACCATCCGCTCAACGTGGAATACGGTTTGGGCAGCACGTTTCGCTCCTTCTCGACACCGTTCCAAAACAGCCGGATCTTCCAACATGGTTTTCATGGCATCCGCCATGCTGTCCGGGTTGTTATATTCCACCAGCAACCCGCAGCCAGTCTCTTCATTCACGATATCGCTGTTTCCTCCCATGTCCGTTGCAATCACCGGCAAACCGGATGCCATCGCTTCTACAATTAAAAAGCTGAGGGCTTCATGGCGGGAAGAATTGACATACAAATCACTGCCGTGAAACAGATGCTTCATGTCTTCCCGGAAACCCAGGAAGGTGATTTCGCTGCCAAGGCCCATATCCTGTACCTTTTGCTTAATCTGTTCCTGGAGCGGTCCGTCTCCGGCCAGCGCCAAATGGAACGGCCGGTCTGTTTTCTGCTTCAATCGGGCAATCGAATCCACCAGGTAAGCATGTCCTTTGTCGTCTGCAAAACGGGAAGCGCAAAGCATGCAAAACACCTCCGGCTCCAATCCCAGTTCTGCTTTCAGCGTGGCAGACTGTTCTGTTTGAGACCACTGCTGCGGGTCCACGCCGTTGAATACGACTCGTATTTTTTCCGGATCCAGTCCATTTTTTACCAGCTGCGTTTTCCCGATGTTGCAGACGGCAATCACACCGTCCTGCCTGGGTGACAATACTCGGTTGGAAATTCGGGTATACCAGTTGTCTGCCTGTACAAAATGGCTGGTATAGACCACTTTCACAGCAGGATTCCACTTCTTGGACAACATGGCAATATAATTTTCCCGCAGATAGTGGGTATGAATCACGTCAATTTCCCATTCCCGGCACAGTTCCGCCACGGCCTGCGCCGCCTTTTGATCAAACCGGCTCTGCATAACAATCTGCCGGGTGGGAACCCCCATTTCTTCCATTCTGCGCACCAAAAGGCCATCCACGTGATATGCAAAAAACGGAGTGATCCTCCCTTGCTCTTTCAGCGTGCGGGCCAGTGTCTCTACATACCGTTCCGTTCCCGCTTTTCCAGCAAAATTCAACAGATACAGGACGCGCATCGACTCTCCCCTTTCCTTCGCAGAAGACTGCTTCCCAAAATTGACGAAAAGCAGTCTTTCTTCTTCCATCACTTAATATTGTTTCAACACTTCCACCATATCCAGCCGTTCCCAGGGAAGCTCCAATTCCGGACGGCCAAAATGTCCATATGCCGCCGTCTGTTCGTAAATGGGCCGGCGAAGATCCAGATGTGAAATAATTTTCGTCGGACGCAAATCAAAATGACGTTCTACAATCTGGGCCAGCTGATCATCCGGCAGTTTGCCTGTTCCCCAGGTGTCCACCAAAACAGAAACCGGATGGGCAACGCCGATGGCATAGGCCACTTCAATCTGACACTTTTTACATAACCCGGCTGCCACAAGGTTTTTGGCCACATAGCGAGCCATATAGGCAGCGGAACGATCCACCTTTGTGGGATCTTTCCCGGAGAAACAGCCGCCGCCATGGCTGGCCGCACCGCCATATGTGTCTGCGATGATCTTCCGCCCGGTGAGTCCGGAATCTCCCACGGGCCCGCCGATCACAAAGCGGCCTGTGGGATTCACATACAATTTCGTTTTTTCGTCCAGATACTGCGCCGGGATAACCGGACGAATGACTTCTTCGATAACGGCTTCCCGCAATTCTTTCAAAGAGATGCTGGGGTCATGCTGGGTGGACACTACAATGGCAGGGCACCGCAGAACCATGTCGTTTTCCCCGTATTCCACTGTCACCTGGCTTTTCCCATCCGGACGCAGAAACGGCAGTATGCCTTCCTTCCGCACCTGCGCCAAGCGCTTTGTCAGCTGATGCGCCATAGAGATGGGTGCAGGCATCAGTTCCGGCGTTTCACTGCAAGCATATCCAAACATCATGCCCTGGTCGCCTGCACCGATCCGGTCCGCTTCGTCTTCTCCGCTTTCCTTGTATTCAAAAGACTGGTCCACTCCCATGGCAATGTCGGGGCTCTGCTCATCAATGGCAGTCATCACAGCACAGCCTTTGGCGTCAAACCCGTATTCCGGATTGGTATAGCCGATGCGCTCTACGGTCCGTCTTGCAATGGCAGGGATGTCTACATAACAGTTTGTGGAGATTTCCCCCATAACGAAAATCATACCGGTGGTGGTCACTGTCTCGCAGGCCACACGGGCATTTGGGTCTTTCTCCAAAATATCGTCCAGCACTGCGTCCGAAATCTGGTCGCAGATTTTATCGGGATGTCCTTCCGTTACAGATTCTGATGTAAATACTCTAGGCATTTTTTCACTCCTTTGTTTGATTCGCTTCACTTGAAATTAAAAATATATCATTCCGGGTTATACAGCATATCCGTTCAGATACTCCTGCTGCTCCGCGGAGAGGCAGTCAATTTTTCGGCCCATGGACTGCAGTTTCACCCGGGCAATTTCCATGTCCATCGTTTCCGGGATATGATACAGCTTTTTCTCCAATGTCTTCCCATGCCGGGCCAAATACTCGGTTGCCAGGGCCTGAACCGCAAAGCTCATATCCATAATTTCTGCCGGATGTCCATTCCCGGCAGCCAGGTTTACCAGTCTTCCCTGCGCAATCACATTGATGGTCTTCCCGTTTTCCAGAACAAACCCTTCAATATTCTCTCTTCTCGCCCGGCGCTCCACAGCCATTTGTTCCAATGCAGCCACATCTACTTCCACATCGAAATGTCCCGCATTGCAGACAAACGCGTTATCCTTCATTCGGATAAAATGACGCTTCGTCACAATGCCTTTGCAGCCCGCTACGGTAATAAAATAATCTCCCAGCGGGGCGGCGTCATCCATCGGCATTACCTCAAACCCCTGCATCGTAGCATCCAGCGCCTTAAAGGGGTCCACCTCCGTAACAATTACCCTGGCGCCCATACCGGCCGCCCGCATGGCAACCCCTCTGCCGCAGTAACCATACCCGGCCACAACCACGGTTTTCCCTGCGACCAGCAGATTGGTGGTATGCATCACAGCATCCCAAACCGATTGGCCGGTACCGTATAAATTATCATAAAAATGCTTGCTTTTCGCGTCGTTTACCGCCATCATCGCACAGGGCAGGCTTCCTTCCCGCTCCCGTGCTTTCAGCCGCAGGATCCCCGTTGTGGTCTCTTCGCATCCGCCCATGAGACAATCGGCATATTCTTTCCCTTTGCCGCAGAGCAGATCAATCAAATCGCCCCCATCGTCAATGATCAAATGCGGGTGGCAGGCCAGCGTCTGCATCAAAAGCTGTTCATATTCTCCTGGGGAAACACCATACTTTCCAAATGTTTCCACGCCGGACGCAGCCAGCCCGGCCGCCACATCATCTTGTGTGGACAACGGGTTGCTTCCCGTAAGAAACACTTCTGCACCGCCGGCTTTCAACACAGTTCCCAAATAAGCAGTTTTTGCTTCCAAATGGACAGAAACTGCAATTCGCAGCCCAAAAAGGGGCTGTTCCTGTTCAAATCGCGACTTTATCCCGGAAAGCACCGGCATAAAATCACTTACCCACTCCATCTTCTGAAGGCCGGCGGGGGCCAAACTGGGGTCTGCAATCATACTCATGGACCTTTTACTCCTCTTCGCCTGTTTCCAGAGTCTTTCCCTGGATATTTCTCATTTTTTATGTTTTTATTTTTGATAATATAGTATATCACAAGGGCTGGCCATTGAAAAGAGAAAAGATAGAAAATTTGGAAGAACAATTCGTTTTTCTCTTTGGACTGGAAATAATTACCAGAAGAGACGGAAAACTTCTTGACAGGTTGCAAATGTGGCACTAAAATGGTAACGAAAGTGGATAAAAACAGCAAAGATGTTTTTTCAGCTTTTTCCGGTCCTGCCCTTTGTGCGGTACCGGTTGTTTCATGTTTTTGATTAACGCAACAATGCCTGGTCTTTACATGAAAATACGATCTATATTTTTGAAGAATAGGAGGTGGTTCCTCGTTTATGGGCTATGCTGTGGCCGCTGTAATTGCAGTCATTATTTTCGCTCCTATTGCATTTTTCCTTGGAATTCAATACCGAAAACGTGTTTCCGAAAAGGAAATTTCCAGTGCAGAAGAAGAAGCGAAGAGGATCATCAATGAATCCATCAAAAGTGCGGAGAGCAAAAAGAGAGAAGCATTGGTGGAAGCAAAAGAAGAAATTTTAAAAGCACGAAACGAGTATGAGCGAGAAGCCAAAGAGCGCCGCAACGATTTGCAGAAACAAGAACGTCGATTGCAGCAGAAAGAAGAAAACCTGGACAAAAAAATGGATGCCCTGGAAAAAAAGGAAGAAACGCTCGCAGAGAAAACAGTTCGTGTAGATGCTCTTCGGGAAGAAGTTACGCTTTTGAAAAACAACCAGTTGGAAATGCTGGAAAAAATTTCCGGTTTCACCGTGGAAGAAGCAAAATCCTACTTAATCTCTCAGCTGGAATCGGAAGTAACCCACGAGTCTGCCATGAAAATCAAGGAAATCGAAGCACGATTCAAAGAAGAGGCAGACCGTAAAGCGCAAAATATCCTGTCACTCGCCATTCAGCGCTGTGCGGCTGACCATGTGGCAGACGTCACGGTTTCTGTCGTTCCTCTGCCCAATGACGAAATGAAAGGCCGAATCATCGGCCGCGAGGGCCGGAATATCCGCACATTGGAAACCATCACCGGCGTGGATTTGATCATCGACGACACACCGGAAGCGATCACGGTTTCCAGTTTTGATCCCGTACGGCGGGAAGTCGCACGTCTTGCGTTGGAAAAACTCATCGTAGACGGTCGCATTCACCCTGCCCGCATCGAAGAAATGGTCGAAAAAGCACAGCGTGAAGTGGATGCCATCATCAAGGCAGAAGGTGAACGGGCCACTTTTGAGGCCGGCGTTCACGGTCTTCACCCGGATCTGATCAAAATCCTGGGACGGCAAAAGTTCCGTACCAGTTATGGTCAGAATGTGTTGAATCATTCCATCGAAGTTGCGCACGTAGCAGGTCTCCTGGCCGCCGAAATCGGCGCAAATATCAATATAGCCAAGCGGGCAGGACTGCTGCACGACTTGGGCAAAGCCATCGACCACGAGGTGGAAGGCTCCCACGTCACCATCGGCGTTGAGCTGGCACGAAAGTATAAAGAGGATGAGCAAGTCGTCCATGCCATTCACGCACACCACGGCGATGTGGAGCCCCAAACAGTCATCGCATGCCTTGTACAGGCGGCAGATGCCATTTCCGCAGCACGTCCCGGTGCACGGCGGGAAAATCTGGAAAACTACATCAAGCGTCTGGAGAAACTGGAAGAAATTACAAAATCCTTCCCCGGCGTTGAAAAATCCTTTGCGATTCAGGCTGGCCGTGAGGTTCGCATTATCGTCAGCCCCGACCAGATTTCCGAAGACGAAATGGTCCTTTTGGCCCGTAATATTGCCAAACAAATCGAAGATGAAATGGAATATCCCGGTCAAATCAAAGTCCATGTCCTGCGGGAAACAAAAGTGGTGGAATACGCGAAATAACAGCGGGAAAAAGCCTTATAAAGGGCATATCATAAGGAAACAAGACAGAGGAGTGCATGCACTCCTCTGTCTTATTTTTATGCCGCCGCTCTGCCCGGTCAAAGGGCCAAAGCAGCCGACTCACTTCTGTACGGTAATTCCATTGTTTTTATCATAAGTGATTGTCATATGATATTCATTTCCGGCGCCGTCCCGAAGCACCACAGAATTTGGTCCCGGTTTTACGATATACATCATCAACACATATTCGTCTCCCAGTGGTTCAATCGCCGCCGTATTTTTCCCGTCTCCCTCAACGCTTACCGTCCAGGACGAATCCAGTGGATACTCGTCTGAAACTTCAGAAACGAGATAATTCATAGCCACCGGCGCACGAGAGAAAATCATCACGCCGCTCACCGCCAAAGCAGCAAGGCTGATGGCCAGCGCTGTTAACCTGGCTTTTTTGTCGCGGAGTATCCCAAAGATAAGAAACGGCACTTGTGCAAAACAGAATACAGTTGAAATCAAGTGATTGGGGAAATTCTGCATTACATCCCTCAGATAGCCTATCCCGAGATAAATCAGGAGAACCAGCATCACAGACAAAATAAGAGCCGACAATATATTGTTCTTCTTGATATACCAGCCAATATAAGCGCCCGGCAGGGTGAGCAATGTCAAAATAAACCAGTATTTGTAATACATGAACAACTGCCATCCCATCCAGCTGAAGGGCACTTGAAGAAGGTAAATCAGAGGCTGGGAAATCAGAAAAAACACAAAGGTTTTTAAAGCCGCTTCTTTGGGCGAATCGCAATTTGCAATGATGATGATCGCAAACAAAATCCACGCCTCAAAACTCACTGCTATCTCATGAAAAGAATTTCCATCCGGAACCAAAATTGCCATCAAAGCCGTAAAAATGCCGACAATCACAGCGAATAAAATGACTCGAGGCCATGTCATCTTCACTCCACCAAATATTCTTTTAAGCATGTGTTTCCTCCTGACTTCTCATTTATCAAGCAAAGTATTACTACGGTTTCCCAAGCGAGTCAAATACTGCCTGAAAGAGCATGGGAACGCCTTGGCAGTGATAAATTTCTTGTTTTTCCTCTCTTTTTCTTGTATTGTTGAAAAGAGACCCCTTTTCTGCCCATCAGGCAGTAAAAAATGATTGCAATATATCGTTGTTTTTGATTGATATTCAGAAACGGAGGCATCATCAAATGAATGGCAACCTTTCGATTCTATTCAACCAAACTGATCCGGAACATTCTGATGCAGGTTGTGTGTCAGCCGACACTGTAACGTCTGTTCATGCGTTCCACGCGGGTATAAGCGGATATGCCCCCACGCCGCTCCTGTCTCTTCCTGCTTTATCTTCCTCTCTGGGCGTTTCACAAATCCTTGTGAAAGATGAATCAAAACGATTTGGCCTGAATGCTTTCAAATCTTTGGGCGGCAGCTATGCCATTGCAAAATATGTCTGTGATCAGTTCGGGTTAACCGTCGGAAAAAACACCATACAAATATTGCGTTCCCCCCAATATGCCCATCGGTTAAAAGAATTCACCTTTGTAACCGCCACAGACGGGAATCATGGGCGTGGCGTTGCCTGGGCCGCCAAAATGCTTGGCTGTCAAGCGGTTGTATACCTCCCTGCCGGAAGTTCCAAAGAACGGCTTGAAAATATTTTGGCTTTGGGCGCGAAGGCGGAGATCACCAATTTGAATTATGACGACACGGTTCGTTATGCGGAAAAAATGGCAAAACAAAACCATTGGTCCCTGATACAAGATACCGCGTGGGAGGGCTATGAAGAGATTCCAACGCACATTATGCAGGGTTATACAACTTTGGCCTGCGAAATTGTAAGCCAGTTAAAAGAGAAGGGCTTTCAGCCCCCCACCCATTTATTCCTGCAGGCGGGCGTTGGGAGCATGGCAGGTGCCATTGCCGGGTATTTTTTCTCCCTGTGGAAGGATGCATGTCCAGATATCATCCTGGTGGAACCGGATCAGGCAGATTGTTTATATCAAACCGCAAAGGCAAATGACGGAACACTTCACACCGTTTCCGGCAGGATGAACAGCATGATGGCAGGTCTTTGCTGCGGCGAGCCCTGTACCATCGGCTGGAAAATTCTGAAGAACCTTGCCCGCGCGTTTATCTCCTGCGACGATTCCTATGCTGCTCACGGAATGCAGCTGCTGGGAAAGCCCGTAGGATCTGATCCGCCTGTCATATCCGGTGAGTCCGGCGCGGTAACAATTGGTGTCGCCGCAAAAATCATGCGGGAACCGGACTTGGCTGCCATTCAGACCGCTCTGGCGCTCTCACAGCATTCCCGCATTCTGGTCATCAGCACAGAGGGCGACACGGATCGCGAAAACTACAGGCGAATTTTAAACGCGGCTTCCCTATAATAAACAATAAAAACGTTTCCGGCAAATCGACAGTTTGCCGGAAACGTTTTTATTTTTTTCTGCTTTGGGGTGCAAAATGTCTTGCGTTTTTCATGCTTCTGCCAGCGCCGCGTCATAAACGCCCTTGGTCCGGCCGTCAAAACAGACCATTTTCACCTGCTCCACAAATTGACTGGTTTTCAAAAAGTCCAAAATTGTGGAAACCGCAATCCCTGCCGCCTGTTCCAGCGGGAAATGGTAAATGCCCGTGCTGATGGAGGGAAACGCCACGGTTTTGCACTGCAGCTCTTCTGCCAGCGCCAGACAATTTTGATAGCATTGCCGCAGAAGCTCCGGCTCGCCTTTCGTGCCGCCCCGCCAAATGGGGCCGGGGGTGTGCAGCACATATCGGGCCGGCAGCCGATATCCCTTTGTCGCTTTTGCCTGTCCTGTGGGACAGCCACCCAAAGTACGGCACTCTTCCAGAAGCTGCGGCCCGGCGGCCCGGTGAATCGCCCCGTCCACGCCGCCTCCGCCCAATAGCGAAGTATTCGCCGCATTGACAATAGCGTCCACGCGTTCTTTCGTAATATCACCCTGCACAATGTTCAGTTGATGTTTCATTTTTTCTCATCCTTTCTGAAAAGGGATGCTGATCCCTCTGTGTAGTGTGTTTTTCGTCTTCCAGCCAAAACCGCCCTGGAAGCGGCAAAGCGCTCCAGGGCGGATGGGTATTCATCGTGCAAAAAGCTGGCAAAAGGTAAGGCCTTTATATCTCGTTCCGTCAGGGTTGCGCACAACGCCAATTCCGATATATTGATATGTTTCGCTCAGCAGATACGAGCTGTGTGTTCTTGATCTCATAAGCTGCTTTACAAACGCACCCGGCGTCTGGAAACCGGTTCCCACGTTCTCCCCTGTGAATCCGCTCTCTATCCCGTTTCGGGAAATGGCAGTTCGATAGGAAGAACCGTCGGGGCGGGTGTGCGACAGATCCTCCAGCGCCTCTTCTGCCCGCATTTGGGCCGCCTGGCGAAGCCGTTCTTCCAACACAAGCGGACGCAGTCCTTTTGCTTCGCGTTCCGCATTCACCAGCCGCACCATTTCCCGCACATATTCAGACGTTTCCTCGTCCATGCCGTCAAATGGTTGTCCGTCGTCCAAATCCACCACTTGGGCGTTTTGCAGAACTTCATCGGAAATCATAGATTCCAGCGAATCATTATCTACAATCCGATTCCCGCGGTAGCCCAGCAACCCAACAACAACAAGGGCGATCACCGGAATGGCGCAAATCACCAAATGCCGCTTTCCCTTTTTCCGTTTTGCCGCGTAAACCGCTTGCCATTCTGCATAAGTTTTGGGCCTGTTCGCGCCGCGCTCCGCCCTTCTGTCCCGGACCGTAGCGCCGCCATATCCTTTTATCCACTTCTCTTCTGCCTGTTCTTCCTCTTGGACTTCCGGAACAGTTTCCACAGGGATTTCCTGCTGCTCTTCCTTTTTGTTTTCCTCTGGCTGCATGAGAGACATCCTCCTCATTCCAACATATTCACAAGCCGTTCTTATGCCGCATCGTCAATTGCAGACGTGGCCGTCGGCGGAGCTGGTGTTGTTTGGGGTTCTGTGCTGGGTTGTTCCTGCGTTGCTTCCGGGGTGGGGGCTTCTGTTTCCTGCGGCTCCGGCGTCTTGGTCGGCTTGGGCTTTTGTGTTGCCTTTGCATAACTTGTATGCACCTTACATCTGCCTCTGGACACCACATAATCGTACGAATATCTCGTGTCTACAGTGGAGGCGGCAATTTCACGATCCAGCTTCAGCAGACTGATTGTGCGTACGGTAGAGGACGGACAATATTTACCTGCCAGATGATATCCGCTGCCGGCCGTACAAACCTTTACATAGGTATGAACATCACAGGTTTCCGTAGGCTCATCGCCTTTCACAAATGTGCCGGTTGCAACGCGGTGTCCTCTCGGGTCTGCACGGCAGGCTCTGGTAGCCAGCTTGCCGCTGTCCAAACAATAGGAAACGGTGACGGTTCCTTCTTCTTCATTTTCATCGACATCAATTTTTGTCTCTTCAAAGTCCTTGTTTGGCAGTCCTTCGTGCACTTGCGACATGACTTTTCGCCACATCACCGGCGCCTGGTTGGCAGAGAGATTGATGCGCTCCTGCTGGTCGTATCCAACCCAGACAGCGCCTACATAATACGGGGTATATCCTATAAACCAGGTATCTTTTTTACTGGTAGTGGTACCGGTCTTGCCCGCGATGGTCATGCCGGAGAACTTTGCAGCGGTACCGCTGCCGGACCGCACAACGCCTTCCAGCATCTGATTCATATAATAAGCGGTCCCTTTTGAAATGACCTTCTCACCATCCGGTGTGTGGTCCAAAACCACGTTGCCTTTGCTGTCCAGCACTTTGCTGTAAGTAGTGGGTCTCATATACGTTCCGCCGTTGGCAAACATACAATATCCCGCTGCCATTTCCAATGTGCTGACGCCCTTTGTGAGACCGCCCAGTCCCAGAGGCGCATAGTCAATATCCGAGAAGGTTCTTCCATTGCTGTTGGTCTGAAATTCCACCAGACTGGAAAAATGGAGCTTGTTTGTCATAAATTCATAGGAATAGCGAGGCGTTATCATATCCAGCACTTTTACGGCGATGGTATTTTTAGATACCCGAACCGCGTCATAGATTGTTGTCATGCCGGTATAGGTATGGTCTACATTGACCGGCCAGGCTTTCCCGTTGATCAGCTTGAACGGACTGTCGTCCACGGTGGAATATGGCGTAATCAACCCCAGTTCCAACGCGGGCGCGTAGACGGAAAGCGGTTTGATGGAAGACCCGGGCGGCCGGAGGCTGTCCGTTGCGCGGCTCCAGCCCCGACTGGTCGTCTTCTCACCCATGCCGCCGGATACTGCCATAACATATCCGGTGTGCGGATCAATAATCGTAATGGCAGACTGCAGCTGCTGGCCGCTGGCAGACTTGTAGGGGAGATTACTGGTGTCATTATATACCGCATCCACGATATTTTGGATTCTGGTATCCATATTACAATAGATCTGATACCCGCCGGAATAAACCAGTTTGGCAGCGGCAGCCTTGGAAATGCCTTTTTCCTCCATCAAATCGCTGATCAATTCGTTGATGACCTGATCCACGTAATAACTGAAAATCGTGTTGGTTTTCTCATCGTCTGCCCGTTTAAAGACCAGTTTTTCCTCCAGGGCTTCTTTATATTCCTCTTCTGTAATATATTCCTGCTCATACATGGCCTGCAAAATTATTTTTTGCCGTTCTTTGTTCTTTTCTTCATTCAAATACGGATCATATTGCGACGGATTGTTGGTAATCCCGATCAGGCAGGCACATTCAGCCAAAGAAAGTTCTGACACGTGCTTGTCAAAATAAGCATATGAAGCGGAATATACGCCGTAGCACCCTTCTCCCAAATAAATGTAGTTCAGGTACCACTCCATAATTTTTTCCTTGCTGTAGTTTTTCTCCAGTTCAACAGCGCGGAAAATCTCCAGCACTTTTCGTTGCACCGTGGCATCTTTTTCATCTGTCAAGTTTTTCACAAGCTGCTGGGTAATGGTTGACCCGCCAAACGTGTCGCGCATTCCCAAGAACATATTGAAAAAAGCGCCAACGGTTCGGTACCAGTCCACACCATTGTGATCATAAAACCGCTTATCTTCAATGGCAACGGCAGCATACTCCAGATTTTTAGGGATTTCTTCATAATTGACCCAAGTACGGTTTTCTTCCCCATAAAGCTGTTGCAGCTGCACATATTCTCCTGTCTCCGCATCCTTCACATAAATCACCGATGTGAGATCCATCGGATAATCCTCCAGAGCAATCTCTGCTTTCGGCAGGATGCACCTCTGTATATATGCGGCACTAAAACAAGCCAAAATAGCGCCTGTTACGATAATGACAAGGAAAATAGAACCTATTACTTTCAAAATTGATTTCAAAATATGGCGTTCCTTGCGTTCCGTATCTTTTGTTTTTCCTTCCTGAGACGGCAAAGA
>JAFOJR010000189.1 GCA_017420125.1 Oscillospiraceae bacterium
GACCACAATATTGAAAACTATATGGCGGCGATTGGAGCAGTACAAGGCCTGGTTCCGGATTCCTGCATTCGCGAATTTGCAAAGGCTTTCCGCGGGGTGGAACACCGCATTGAACTGGTACGCCGCTGCAACGGGGTTTCGTATTATAACGATTCGATCGGAACCAGCCCCACCCGCACGATTGCCGGATTGCGGGCATTCCCGGAAAAAGTGATTCTCATTGCCGGCGGATATGACAAACATCTGCCGTTTGATGAGTTAGGGGCTGAAATTGTTACCCACGTAAAAACATTGGTGTTGAACGGTGCAACTGCAGGAGCCATTCGCGCCGCAGTCGAGCATGCACCTGGCTATGCGCCTGGAAACCCTCAGATTATCAAAAGCCGGAATTTTGAAACAGCGGTGTATGCAGCAATAGAGGCAGCAGAAGAGGGCGATGTAGTATTGCTTTCGCCAGCCTGTGCAGCATTTGATCAATTTAAAAATTTTGCCGAACGGGGTACAACCTTTAAAAAAATGATTTATGAATTGTGAGTGTGGAGAATATGGAGCACAATGAAATATGGGAAGCTCTATGCGGTGCAAACGGGCCGTCTGGTTTTGAAACACCGGTGATTGAGCAGGCGGAAGAATGCCTTCGGCCGCTGGTGGACGAAACATGGATTGACGCAGCGGGAAACTTAGTTGGCGTACGCCGTTGTGGAAAGCCAAATGCAGCCCGGGTGCTGTTGGATGCGCACTTGGACGAAGTGGGCTTGATTGTGACAGGAATCGACCAGGGATTTTTGCGGTTTCACACCATTGGCGGCGTGGATCCCAGAATTTTAGCGGATTGCCGGGTGACTGTCCTGACAGACCCGCCCATTCCCGGCGTGCTTACCTGTCTGCCGCCCCATTTGCAGGAAAAGGCTTCGTTTGATCAGGTTCTCCCCGTTGAAGAGATGCGAATTGATATTGGACAGTCAGAGGAAGAGACGAAACGGATGGTTCCGCCGGGGACGCCTGTGGCATTTTACAGCCCCTGTTTTTTCATGGGTGACAACTTCATCTGCGGGAAGGCAATGGACGACCGAGCAGGTTTTGTGACGTTGCTGCGGACTCTGGAACGTTTAAAAGGAGAAAAACTGCCTTTTGATTTATATTTGATGGGCAGTGTGAAAGAGGAAGTGGGCGGTTCGGGAGCAGGGAATGGCACATTTGCCATTGAGCCGAATTGTTGCATTGCCGTTGATGTTACGTTTGGGAAATCACCGGATGTGTCCAGGGAAAAAGCGTTCCCGCTGGGAAGCGGTGCGGCCATTGGAACTGGCCCGAACATGGCGCGCTGGATGACACGACGTATGGAGCGCTTGGCAAAAGAACAGAAGATTCCATATCAGATGGAAGTGATGGAAGCCAGCTCTGGCACAAACGGGTGGGCGATGCAAACAGTGCGGGAGGGAATCCCTACCATGGTGGTTAGCCTGCCGCTGAAATATATGCATACACCGGTGGAACTTCTGGCACTTTCCGACGTGGAAGCCGTATCAGCACTTTTGGCCGCATTTCTTTGCACATTGGAGGAGGAACCGGCATGCTGGAACAATTAAAAATTTTATGTGCGCTTGACGGTGTTTCCAGTTTTGAGGAGGATGTCAGGGCCTATTTATTGACACAGGTAAAGCCGTTTGCAGATGAAATCCGCGTGGACGCCATGGGAAACTTACTGGTTCATAAAAAAGGCGCAAAGCAGGGAAAGAAAAAGCTTTTGCTGGCAGCGCATATGGATGAAGTGGGTATGATCGTTCGCTTTATCACAGAAGAAGGATTGCTGAAATTTGCTTTTATAGGCGGCGTAGACCGCCGGGTTGTGCTGGGGAAACGTGTCTTTGTGGGCCCAGATCACATTCCTGGGGTGATTGGACTAAAGCCATACCATTTGCTTGGAAAAGAAGAAGGGGAACGGATTCCCAAAGCAGATGAACTCTATATTGACATAGGGGCAAAAGACAGAAACGAAGCAGAAAAAAAGGTGGCACTGGGAGAATATGTGGTTTTTGCGGCAGATCAGCAAATGTTAGGCAGTGATTATTTTTGTGCAAAAGCCATTGACGACCGCGTGGGCTGCGCTGTGCTGCTGCGCCTTATTCAGGAACCTCTGCCTGTTGACTGCACATTTGCGTTTACAGTGCAGGAGGAGGTAGGGACGCGGGGCGCATTTGGGGCTGCGTTCTCTGTAAAGCCGGATATTGCGTTAGTAGTAGAAGGGACAACAGTGGCAGATTTGCCCAGTGTGCCGGAGCAGAAGCAGGTTTGTGCCGTGGGGAATGGTGTGGTAATTCCTTTTATGGATGGCGGAACGATCTATGACAGGGAATTGTATCAAATCCTGACCCGGCTGGCAGAGGAAAAGAAAATTCCCTGGCAGACCAAAACGTATATCGCAGGCGGTACCGATGCAAGAACGATCCAGCGCAGCGGCGCTGGTGTCCGAACGGCGGGCATTGCGGCGGCAGTCCGGTATCTGCACGCGCCCTCCAGTGTGTTTGCAGTTCGGGACCTGGATGCCATGTATCGGCTCGCCCGAGAATTTTTGGAAGAAATGAGCCGACAGGATTGTTAAATGAATCCTTTGGATCGATATAAATTAAGATAAAAAGGCATTGTGATATTTTGGAGAGAATGGTTATGACAGATGAGAGAGAATCCCCTTTACATCTTTCTCCCCGGGTTTTGGCTTTGGCACAAAAAGCAGAATTGGAGCTAAACCCTCAGTGGGAAAGAATTGACAAAATTGCACTGTATAACAGCCAGAAGGTACTTGCCGCATTTCAGAAACACCGGGTATCCGACGGGCATTTTGCGGGGACCACGGGATATGGCTACGATGATAAGGGGCGGGATGCCCTGGATCAAATTTATGCGGATGTTTTCTGTACGGAAGCTGCATTGGTCCGAATCGGTTTTGTTAATGGAACACATGCCATTACCAGTGCGTTGTTTGGGATTCTGCGCCCGGGTGATACGCTGGTATCTGTGACAGGAGCGCCGTATGATACGCTTCTGGGGGTAATAAACGGAAATGGGACAGGCTCATTGAAAGAATTTGGCGTGCAGTATGAGCAGGTGGAACTGCAGCAAGATGGGACGCCAGATTTTCCTAAGGTGGCAGCGACTGTCGCAAAAAAAGGAGTAAAAGCAGCCTTTATTTCCCGTTCCAGAGGGTATTCCACCCGTCCTTCCTTGACGATTGCCCAGATTGCCGCGCTGTGCGACTGCATCAAAAAAAGCAATCCCAATATCGTGATTTTAACCGATAATTGTTACGGGGAATTTGTGGAAACCGCAGAGCCGACAGAAGTAGGATCTGATTTAATTGCCGGTTCTTTGATCAAAAATCCCGGCGGCGGCATAGCGCCTACAGGCGGTTATATTGCCGGCAGGAAAGAATTGGTACAGCTTGCCGCTATGCGGCTGACAGCGCCTGGAATCGGCGGAGAATGCGGTCCCTCCATCGGACAAAATCGGCTGCTGTATCAGGGATTTTTCTTGGCGCCGCACACAGTGGCACAAGCGGTCAAGACGGCTGTTTTTACAGCGAAAATGATGGAACTGCTTGGCTATTTGACAGATCCGGCCTCGGATGCAGTCAGGACGGACATTGTCCAGACAATTTTCTTCGGCGCGCCAGAACCCATTCGTCTCTTCTGCAAAGGGATTCAGATGGGAGCGCCGGTGGATTCTTTTGTGACGCCGGAGCCTTGGGAAATGCCCGGGTATGATTGCAAAGTGATTATGGCAGCCGGGGCCTTTGTGCAGGGCGCCTCCATTGAACTTTCCTGTGATGCACCGATGCGAGCGCCATACCTGGCATATTTACAGGGCGGATTGACATACGAGTCTGGGAAAACCGGTGTTTTGCTTGCTGTTCAGCAATTGTTGGAGGGACAAGAATAAAGTCGGAATAACACAAGCCAATGCATGCATACAGTGGCATATGGGGGTGACCAATATGCTGCGCAGCATTGGGAGATATCGACGCAGATGTCCACCGCCTGTGCGCCGACCGCGCAGCGGAAGGACACGCGTGGTGCGATGGCTCTGTATATTCCTTTGTGTGATCTTAATGGGGATGATCCTGTTTCAATGGAGGGCTCGACCACTTTTGGTTGCGGCGGCAGAAAAGGCGGTTTCCAACCTGGTGATAAACGCCATGGATGAAGCTGTTTTGAAAGAGGTGTCTCAGGAAGCGATTGCATATGAGGATTTGATTCAGTTTGAAAAAGATGAATCAGGTAAGATTACCGCCTTGAAAAGCAATATGACAGGTTTGACGCAGGTGAAATATCGCTTGATATCTTGCCTGATGGAACAATTGTCCGACTTGACAACGACAAAGATTCAAATCCCATTGGGAAGTTTGACAAGTTCTGGTTTCTTTTCCGGACAGGAATTTTAGGTCC
>JAFOJR010000190.1 GCA_017420125.1 Oscillospiraceae bacterium
AAGGGAAAACCCGTGCCCACACTTTGGCAAGCAGTTCATTCTCCCTTTCATAAAGCGGCATCTCCTCTTTCTTTCCTATTGGATTTTCCTGTTGCATATGGATCCCTCCTGTTTTATCTTATTCTGGCCGAACTCTTTTTGCCATTTTGCCATTGGAACAGGAGCGGATTCCGCTCTATTTTTCCCATTGCGCTTTTCTGTATTTTTTGTTACAATAAAATGCACCTTGCGCAGCAGGGCAATAGATTTCATTTGGCGCACCGCCTGCTGAAACGGCGGCCCCTCGGGTACTATAAGCCACTCTTTTTTTGCATTGGCAACCTACCCCCAGAGACTTAGGAGCGTATTGATATGTTAAAATTAGAACATGTAAGCTACCAGGTTTCAGAAGGAGAGCAAACTCTTTCTATCCTGAATGACATTAACCTTGTAGTTGAAGATGGCCAGTTGATTGTAATCACCGGCCCCAATGGCGGCGGAAAAACCACGCTGGCAAAGGTTATCATGGGCCTTGTTACCCCAACCAGCGGTTCTATTACTTATAATGGAACTGATATCACCAACCTCGGCATCACCGAACGGGCCAAACTTGGCATCAGTTATGGCTTCCAGCAGCCACCCCGTTTCAAAGGTCTGCGCGTACGGGATCTCCTGGAACTGGCCTCCGGAGAAGACAAACTCTCCCGGGAAAAGTGCTGCCTGTACCTCACACGAGTGGGGCTTTGTGCCGATGACTATGTGGACCGCGAGGTGGACGCCAGTCTGTCCGGTGGAGAAGTCAAGCGCATCGAAATTGCCACCATTTTAGCCCGTCAGTCCGGCTTGATGATCTTCGATGAACCGGAAGCCGGGATCGATCTATGGAGTTTTTCCCGTCTGATCGATACATTTCAGAGTATCCGTCAACAACGCAACAATACTCTTTTGATCATTTCCCACCAGGAACGCATTATTTCACTTGCCGATGAAATTCTTCTGGTGGCAGATGGTCAAATTCAGCAGCACGGCAGTAAAGATGATGTTTTCCCGTTCATTTTGTCGAATACTGTAACCGGCTGTCGTTTTATGAATGAGAGGGCAGATGCATGAATCATATTGATGAAGTATTATTGGAACAAATCGCCAACATGCACGGGACACCGGAAGGGGCATATAACATTCGAAAAGACAGCACGCTGGCTGCCCGCGCCAACACGGAAAATATTAAGATTGAAACAAAACAGGATAAGTCCGGCATCGACGTATATATCCGCCCGGGCACCAAATATGAAGTTGTCCACATCCCGGTTATTATCACTCAAAGTGGGATTGAAGAGCTGGTCTATAACGATTTTTTCATTGGGGAAGATTGTGATGTGGCCATCATCGCTGGCTGCGGCATTCACAATGACGGCCATAATCGTTCTCAGCACGACGGAGTTCATACGTTCCACGTAGGGAAAAACTCTAGGGTCCGCTATTCCGAAAAGCATTATGGCCAAGGCGACGGCGATGGGGAAAAGATTATGAATCCCCAAACAATCTTATATTTGGATGAGGGTTCCAGCGTCCAACTGGACACTGTTCAGATCCGCGGCGTTGACTCTACCAAACGATATACAAAAGTAGTAGTGGGAAAAAACGCTGAGGCCATTTTAACAGAACGGCTGCTGACGCATGGAGCACAGACTGCTGTATCGGAAATGGATGTTTTGCTGGATGGGGAAGGCGCTTCCTCGCGCATCATTTCCCGTTCCGTGGCCCAGGATCAGTCCGAACAAACTTTTTATCCCCGAATGATCGGGAATGCTCCCTCTTTCGGCCATGTTCAGTGTGACTCTATCCTGATGGGGAGCGCCAGAATCCGCTCCATCCCTGCCATTACCGCAAACCACACAGAGGCTCAGCTGGTCCACGAAGCAGCCATTGGTCGGATTGCAGGGGATCAAATTACAAAGTTGATGACCTTGGGTCTGACATCTGAAGAAGCAGAGGAGAGGATATTGAGTGGATTCCTTAAATAATCCCCAGCGCGTCCAGGCACTTTTGGAAGAAATCGCATCTCACAACGATTATGCACACCGCAGCGGCGTTCGTATGACAAGGATCACTCCCGATCTGGCAGAAGGCATTTTGGACGCTACTCCAGATGCATACAACCCCTTGGGTATGGTCCACGGCGGTTTCCTCTATATGTTTGCAGACACTGTGGCCGGTGTGGCCGTCTGGGCGCTGACCGGAACCAGTCATGTCACCATGGAAAGTTCCATTCACTTTTTGCGCCCTGCCAAAGCAGGACGCCTGCGTGCCATTGCAAAACCGATTAAATTAGGTCGGCAGGTTTGTGTCTATTCGGTAGAGATTTTTGATTCTAACGAGAAAAAAGTGTTTTATGCCACGCTGACCTTCTTTCAAAAACAACCCAATGCGACCTAAAAAATTTTTGTAGCATGTGCATTTTGATTTGCTATGACAGAGTTCAAAAATTGAATAAAAACACCCAAAAGCGGCTTTGTTTTCCCTGAATTTGAAACGGAGCCTCTTTTTTCACCCTTTTGGATTCATAAAAAAATATATTGACAACACCTTCCTCCTCAGGTACTATATGTGTGCATTAAAAATTAATTGAAGCACAAGATATTGTGCATTTTTCTTTCATTTCATTTTACTTCTATATCTTAAAACACAGCCAAAGGAGGCCCCTTTTATGCTTATTTCCACCATTCGCAAGCGGGACGGCCGTTTAGTGCCCTTCGATCAGGAAAAAATTTCACGCGCCATTTCCAAGGCCTTTCATGCAACGTATAAACCAGACCAGGAGGACGTGGCCTGCCGTCTGTCGGATGAAGTGCTTTCCATCTTGGAATTAGAAGGAAACCCCGAACCAGAAGTGGAACACATCCAAGATGTGGTAGAGCGGGTTTTGATGGACAACGGATACATTCAAACAGCCAAGGCCTATATTTTATATCGCTCAGAGCGCAGCCGCGCCAGAGAAATGAATACCCGCCTGATGAAGATTTATGAAGACATCACGTTTGCCGATGCGGCAGACAGCGATATCAAGCGGGAAAACGCCAACATCGACGGCGACACCGCTATGGGCTCCATGTTGAAATTTGGTTCGGAAGGGGCCAAGCAGTTTTATGACATGTTTGTGCTGAATCCAGACCACGCCAAAGCCCATCGGGAAGGCGACATCCAAATTCATGATCTGGACTTCCTGACCATCACCACGAATTGTTGTCAGATTGATATTCAAAAACTGTTCCGCGGTGGATTTTCTACCGGACACGGCACCTTGCGGGAACCAAACGACATCGCATCTTATTCCGCTTTGTGCTGTATCGCCATCCAGTCAAACCAAAACGACCAGCATGGCGGACAGAGCGTGGTAAACTTCGATTATGGCATGGCAGACGGGGTGCGTAAAACCTTTATCCGAATTTATCGTCAAAATCTGGCTCGGGCACTGATGCTGCTGGCCGACCAGGAAGATCCGGAAGCCAAAGTTCGTTCTATGATAGAACAAATCCAGTCGGAAACCGGCCTCTCTCCCACACTTCAGGACTGCGACGCCTATTTTGCGGCAGAACTGCCCCATCTGACAGAGCAATTTGGCTGCGACGCTGCATTGATGCAAAAGGCCCAGCAGTTTGCCCACAAGCGTGCCTGCAAAGAAACTGATCGGGCAACTTATCAGGCTATGGAGGCCTTTATTCACAATTTGAACACCATGCACTCCCGCGCCGGTGCGCAAACGCCTTTTTCTTCTATCAACTATGGTATGGACACCTCCCCCGAGGGACGGATGGTCATGAAAAATCTCCTGCTTTCCACAGAAGCCGGGCTTGGTAACGGAGAAACTCCCATCTTCCCTATCCAGATTTTCCGTATCAAAGATGGCGTCAACTTTAATCCTGGAGATCCAAATTACGATTTGTTCCAGCTCGCCTGCCGGTGCAGCGCCAAACGGCTGTTCCCCAACTTCTCTTTCATCGACGCGCCGTATAATCTGCGCTACTATAAACCCGGTCATCCGGAAACAGAAATTGCCTATATGGGCTGCCGTACCCGGGTTATCGGCAACGTCTATGATCCTGCACAGGAAATCAGCAACGGCCGCGGCAACTTGTCCTTTACCTCTATTAACCTGCCGCGCATCGCCCTGCGCTGCAAAGGAGATATTTCCCTTTTCTTTGAAGAATTGGACCACAAAATTGATCTGGTCATCGCGCAGCTTCTGGAACGCTTTGAAATTCAGGCCAGAAAACGAGTACGCAACTTCCCCTTCCTGATGGGCGAAGGTGTCTGGATTGACAGCGATGATCTGGACTGGAACGATGAAGTGCGCGAGGTGTTAAAACACGGCACCTTAAGCTGCGGCTTCATCGGCCTTGCCGAAACCTTGAAAGTGCTGACCGGCGCGCACCATGGAGAAAGTGAGCGTGCACAAACCTTAGGTCTGGAAATCATTGGCGCCATGCGTGCCAGAATGGATAAAGCCAGCCAAAAATACGGCTTGAATTTCACCCTTTTGGCCACCCCGGCGGAAGGTCTTGCCGGCCGTTTCGTCCGACTGGATAAAGAGCGTTTCGGCATTATCGAAGGAGTTACCGATCGGGATTATTACACCAACAGCTTCCACATCCCCGTATATTTCCCAATCAACGCATATGATAAAATTCGCTTGGAAGCACCCTACCATGCACTGACCAACGCAGGTCATATCACTTACATCGAAATGGATGGTGATCCGCTGGAAAATCTGGATGCGTTTGAATCCGTCATTCGCGCCATGCAAAAGGCCGGCATTGGCTACGGTTCCGTAAATCATCCGGTGGATCGAGATCCTGTCTGCGGTTTTTCCGGTATCATCGGCGACCAGTGTCCCGGCTGTGGCCGGAAGGAAGGCGATGTCCCCTTTGAACGCATCCGCCGTATCACCGGCTATTTGGTAGGAACCTTAGACCGTTTTAACAACGCCAAGCGGGCGGAGGAAAGAGACCGTGTCAAGCACAATATCTGAACCGAACACCCTTCGCATTGCCGGAACCGTGCAGGACTCTATTGTAGATGGTCCGGGTCTGCGATTTACTGTTTTCACCCAGGGCTGCCCCCATCACTGTCCCGGGTGCCACAACCCAGAAACCCATGACCCGGCAGGTGGAACCGTGGTTCCCTTGAAAACCCTGGTGGATGCTATGTGCGGCAATCCGCTGACTACCGGGCTAACTCTCTCTGGCGGAGACCCGTTTTTGCAGGCAGCACAATGTATCCCTTTGGCACAGGCCGCAAAAAATTCGGGGCGGAACGTTTGGATTTACACCGGCTATTTATATGAAACACTGATTGCACCGGAAGCCCCAGAGGAATGGCGTATGTTGCTGGACTGTGCGGATGTTTTGGTGGACGGACCCTTCCTGTTGGCACAGCGATCCCTCTCCTGCCATTTCCGGGGCAGCTGCAACCAACGGCTGATCGATATCCCAAAAAGCCGGGCAACAGGTACAGTTGTCTTATGGACGCCACCCCAAAATTCTCTTCCCTTCTCTGTTCCGGAGTCGTGACAAAAACCCAAAGGCGGAGTGTTTAAAAACACTCCGCCTTTATGTTGTTCTTTTTTATTCCGCAATCGCTTTGCCAAGTTCTCTGCACGCATACAGTGCGGCTTCATTCGGCGTCTCACAGCAAGTGACACTTTTGTGTGCAAGCTCCATGCCGTTCGTTTCACAATCATTTTCCCAAGTCCGCATCCACTCACCGTCACCCCATCCATAAGAGCCAAACAATGCAATCTTTTTACTTTGGATTTTCCCCTTGCAGGCATCAAACATCGGGGCAAATTCCGTATCTTCCAGTTCTTCCGCTCCCATTGCCGGGCAGCCAAAAGCAACTGCATCCATAGAACCAATATCAAAATTCTTTGCCTCTGCTGGAGTCAACAGAACAGCTTCTGCTCCCGCCTCCTTCATTCCTTCCAATACCGCTTTGGCCATTGCCTCGGTATTGCCTGTACCGCTCCAATAAATGACAGCTGTTTTTTTCATAATAATCCGTTTCCTTTCTGTAGTTGATATTGGGCTTTACGAAATGGCAACGGCAAGTTGTTCAATGCTGCCCTCGAAGGCGATGCCGACTGCGGCGGACTGATGGCCTACAACTACGTC
>JAFOJR010000191.1 GCA_017420125.1 Oscillospiraceae bacterium
TATACGAGATATTTGCAAGCCAGTATTTTGCATGTCGTTTCTTGCAATGCTTGGTTATTTCACTTCGTTTTTTATTTTGCCGGTGGAAGCAAAATACAATAAATTAAATTTATGGGAGGATGTATTGTAATGGACACTATGAATTTCTATCTGCCAGAAGAACAACTGGCCGTACAGGAAATGGTACGCAATTTTGCAGAAAAGAAACTGAAGCCCGATGTTATCGCACGGGACGAAAAGGGCGAAATGCCTCTGGACCTGTTCAGTGAAATGGGTAAGATGGGTCTGTTTGGTCTGGCATATCCGGAAGAATTCGGCGGCCAGGGTAAAGGCAGCTATCTCTCTTATGCTGTTGCAGTAGAAGAAATCTCCAAAGTAGATGCTTCTCTGGGTATTTCTTTCTCCGTTCTGGTTTCTCTGTATGGCGGCAGCGTCATGAATTCCCCCGCTGATGACGAAACAAAGAAGAAGTTCTTAAAGCCTGTTTTGACCGGTGACTATTTTGGTTCCTTCGGTCTGACCGAGCCCACTGCAGGTTCCGATGCTGCTGGCATCCGTACTGTTGCTGTGAAGGACGGCGATGATTACATCCTGAATGGTACCAAGATCTTCAACACCAATGGTCCGTTCGCTGATTATACTGCTGTTTATGCTCTGATTGAGCCGGAAAAGAAGGCTAAGGGTCTGGGTTGCTTTGTTCTGCAGAAAGGCATGCCTGGCTTCAGCGTTGGCAGAATTGAAAACAAGATGGGCATTCGTTGTGCTCAGGTTTCCGAAATGATTATGCAGGATGTCAGAGTCCCCGCTGAAAACATGATCGCTGTCAGCGGCACTGGCTTCCCCACCGCCATGAAGGCACTGGACGGCGGCCGCATCGGTGTTGCTGCACAGGGTCTTGGTATTGCAAAGGGCGCTTTTGAAATTGCAAAAGAATACCTGAAGGTTCGTGAACAGTTTGGCAAGCCTCTGTACAAGAACCAGTACCTGGCATTCAAGATGGCTGAAATGGCCACTGAAATCGAAATGGCACAGCATATGCTGTACAAAGCAGCTTCTGACAAGGATGCTCACAGACCTTACACAGTTCCTGCTTCCATGGCAAAAATGGTCTGCACCGACTGCGCAATGCACGTTACCACCGAATGCGTACAGATGCTGGGCGGCGTAGGTTACATGAAGGAATACCACGTAGAACGTATGATGCGTGACGCAAAGATCACCCAGATCTACGAAGGCACCAACGAAGTTCAGAGACTGGTTATCAGCAACAACATGTTCAGACAGCCCAAGAAATAAGAAATAGCCCGATGATTCCGGCATAAATGTGCGGGCGCATGGTATGTTCTCTTTGGGAATAACTATGCGCCCGCAATATATATTATAATTTTTTCTTGTCCCCTCTCTGGCAGCCTCCCTTGAGGCAAGTACCCCTTGTAGAAAGGATGTTTTTTGTGGAATTCAACGAGTGCATCAATTATCTTTTAACTACCGCACAGCACGCTGTTTTTCAGCGCATGACAGAGCGCTTGTCCGAGTATGATATCACTCCCGGACAATACGCGATCTTAAATTGCCTTTGGAGTCACAAGTCTGTAAACCCAAAGGAAATTGCCAAGATTTTGTGCCTGGAAACCTCCACCATTTCCGGTGTGATGGATCGGATGCAGAAGAAGGGCATAATCGACCGCCTGATCAGCAAAGAAGACCGTCGTTGTGTCCAGGTCATGCTGACAGAAAAAGGCAAGGAACTGGAAGAACCAGTTCTGCGCGTGGTAGAAGAAGTCAACAAAGAAGTTATGGCTGGTTTCACACCTGATGAGGAAGCTTTGTTGAAAGATTGCCTCCGCCGAATTGCAGGCCATGAAGAAGTTGGCATTCTGGAATTGGAACGCGAAATGGTTTGCAGATAATTCTTATCCCTCCTCCCTGCAGGCGCTACCGTGATTGTTCACGGGGCGCCTTTTTTGTTTTTTTTTGCCAGTATTTCTCCTCATAATTGCACGTTCTTTTCCCCTTGTGAAAAAGAACGTGCTTCTCATTTGCTTTTTGGTGAAAAATGCAGCAAAAAATTCTCTTTTCTCTCATCTTTTATATTTCTTGATTTGCTTTATAAATTTCACTTTCTCCGTTTAAATGTTCATATTTTCCATATAATCTTCTTGTTTTCCAAATAATTTCGTTATGTTTTTAGAAATATTTTGATTATTTTTTTGTCGAATAACCAATTTTATTTGTCCGTCTTTTCCTCTCTTTTTTCGTTGATAAAACGATACATAATATTGTAAATTTTTTATTTTTCACCGTTGGTTATCCACATTTTCCACAGGTTTTTCCACAATCTGTTCTGCTTTGTATCGCTTGAATTTTCCCCATTTTTTCCCTGTTTCTTTCTTCCGCTTTTCCACCACTCTTTTACAGATTTCCTTAACATAATATTTTTATTTTTCCTTCGATTTATCTGCTGGTTGTCCAGTCATTTTTTCCAATTTCCATGTTGGCATATGCATTCAACGTCATGTCTGCCACATGGCCAGCTTGATACTCATAATAGCCCTGTGCAGCAATCATGGCTGCATTGTCTCCGCAGAGTGCCAATGGCGGCAAGTACAGTTTTCGTCCCATTTCCTGTGCCATTTGCTTTAGGGCCTCTCGAATCACCCCATTAGCCGCCACGCCGCCGGCTGCCACCAAAACTGAATGGCCTGTTTGCTGTAGCGCTTGTGCCGTTCGCGGAATCAACATGTCCCGCACGGCAGCCTGAAAGGAAGCTGCAACAGCGGCCTTGTCCACCTTTGTTCCTTTCTGCTCGGCATTGTGAATTAAATTGACTACTGCTGTTTTCAAACCGGAAAAACTCATATCCAAAGGTGCTTCCTGGATGTTCGCCCGCGGAAAAGGATATGCTGTCGGGTCACCGGTTTTGGCCAGGCTTTCAATTGCTTTGCCGCCGGGATACGGATAGCCCAATACCCGGGCCACTTTGTCAAAACATTCCCCTGCAGCATCATCCCTGGTACGTCCTAAAATGACCATGTCGGTGTAATCCCGCACATCCACCAGCAGCGTATTTCCGCCCGACACCATCAGGCAGAGAAACGGCGGTTTTAGTTCTGGAAACGCCAAAAAGTTGGCCGCAATATGTCCGCGCAGATGATGCACCGGAATCAACGGCACATCCAACCCAAGCGCCACCGATTTCGCAAAGTTCAGCCCCACCAAAAGCGCCCCGATGAGCCCCGGCGCATAAGTAACTGCCACAGCATCAATTTCTTTTTTGGAGAGACCTGCCTCTTTCAGGGCAGCATCAGCCAAAGGCACAATAGCCTCCACATGACGCCGGGATGCAATCTCCGGCACTACACCGCCGTAGACGGCATGTTCTTCAATTTGCGACAATACCAAATTGGAGCGAATCTCCCGCCCGTTCGTCACCACCGCCGCCGCTGTCTCATCACATGACGATTCAATTGCTAAAATATTCACGCTTTTCTCCGTCCTCTTTTGTTGAAATCTTTTCCGGTTTATGCTTCTGTGTCTCCGTAAGAAAAGGCAAGGGTCATTAAAAGAGCATCTTCTGTCGGCTGTTCATAATAATGTTTCCGCCGGCCTGCCAGTTGAAACCCACAGGACTGGTACAGGCCAATGGCTTCTTTGTTCCCAGCACGCACTTCCAGCGTTAAAAACGCCAGCTTGCGCTCTTGTGCCGCCGCTGTCAGCGCCTCCATCAGGCTTGCTCCAATGCCTTGCCGCCGGGCTTCCGGCCGGACGGCCACATTGGTGATGCAGCCCTCATCCAGAACCGAATAAAACCCGGCATAGCCTAAAACAATATCTTCTTCTGACTTTGCCACGCGGTATTCCGTTGCCTCGCGCTCCAATTCCCGCGCCAAAAGCGCCTCTGACCAGGGTCTGGAAAAACAAAGTTCTTCCAGCGCCGCCACCTGAGACAGATGACGATGTTCCATGGGGACAATTTGAATTTTCACCGGATCATCCCTCCTGTGTCATTCGCTGTTCCACGGCATCTGCAATTTGTTTCGCAGCCCGCCGATATACACCAAGGTCGCCCCCAAATGGATCTGCGATATCTTCTTGTGCCAGGCAGGTTATCTTCTGCGAAAGCTCCGGCGCAAGACGATGCAGTGCCTCTTGATGCTGTCGCGTCATACAGCAGATCATATCTGCCGCTTCCAAATCATACAGAGTCACCTGTCGGGAGCGATGTGTTGTTAAATCTGCTCCGTACATCCGGGCTGCTTCTACTGCTTGGGGTGTTGCCGGATCACCGGGAAATGCCGCCAACCCGCAGGAAATTGCCCGGGTTTTCTTCCCGCGTGCTTGGGCCATAGCGTTCCAAATTCCTTCTGCCATGGCGCTGCGACAGGTGTTCCCTGTGCAGATAAATAATATCGTACCCAAAATCCATCGCCTTTCTTTCGTATTTCGTCATGTCCATGCAACGGTGTGGAACGCACACTGCAAAACCACTTTTCCGCCGGAGAGAATTTCGCTGTAGAGCGGCTGTTCCGTTTCCATGGAATACCATATACGGTATTGCACTGTGCTCACTGCACCGGCATCTCCTTCTCCATAAGTAACCCGAGCTGCGGGAATTTCTCCCCAATCCTCCAAGTCCACCTGAGAAATATACCCTTCGCGGCATGCCCGCAGCAGTGCCGGCAGCGCATCCAGTGGCGCAAGGCCGCCTGGGTCCAGTGGACCTGTTTCCAGCGCCGCATCTTCGTAAATCAATTCTGTTTCTCCTTCACGGATCACCGCCGTAATACCCCGAATGGTTTCCGGTGCTTTCACGGTGACACGGCTCTCCCCTCGGGCATTCCACTGATAGTCCAGTGTGTAGGAATAGACCCGATCACCATAATCGGCCACCACATCCGCCTCCATGCGGCAAGCCGCCGCTTCGGTGGCGCGGGTGCGCACCCGCAGGGCAAGTGCCTCTCCCTTTTCTTCGGAAGCAGGCCCGCAAGCGGATAAAACCAGCAGCATCATTGGTATTAGCGCAATCCATCGACGCAATACCCTTCCTCCGTTTCTCCTTCTATCTGCTCTCTTTGGTATCTTCTTCAAACGCTTGGGGCAGCATGGAAATCAAATCACTGGGCAGCATTCCCCGCTGTCCCCACCGGCGGGCGCACAAATCGCCTGCCGCGCCATGAAAGTACACGGCAGCTGCCGCCGCATCTTCCGGAGACATTCCCTGCCCCAAAAGTGCCAATAGAACGCCGGAGAGAACATCTCCGCTGCCGCCTTTGGCCATGCCGGCATTTCCGGTGGGATTCACATACACATTCCCGTCCGGACAGGCAACCACCGTCCCGCGTCCTTTCAATACCAGCACACAACCATATGCCTCTGCAAAGGACCGGGCAACGGAAATCCGGTCTCCGGACGTCAAATCTCCGCCCAGCCGCTTCATCTCCCCTTCATGGGGCGTTAAAACAGCGGGAATGCGCCGGGCCCTGCAGTCATTTATATGCGTCCCCAAAAGATTTAGACCATCGGCATCCAATACCAGCGGCCCTTCCACGCCCAACACGGCACTTTCCACTACTGCCCTTGCCCCTTCGCTTTGTCCAAGCCCCGGGCCGATGAGACAGGCGTCATATGCAGCGAGTTTGCGTAACAACTGTTCTGCTGCCGTCGGAGCAATCGTTTCTCCTTCACATGGAACGGGAAAAACCATCGCCTCGGTATTCTTCACCGCTTCAATAGCATAGATACTGTTCGGTACATGGAGAAATACCAGTCCTGCGCCGGCCCGGGCTGCACCTTGGGCTGCCAGAGCAGGCGCGCCGGTATAGCCCACACTGCCGGCCACGATGCCTACCTTTCCGAAATCCCCTTTGTGTCCGTCGGCTTTCCGCACAGGCAGCTTTGCCCGAACCATCTCTTCCGTCAGCAGGAACGTCCGGCAGGGCATTTCATCCACCAGTTCTTTGGGAATGCCGATATCCACAATGGAAAGCACTCCGCAGCAAACGCTTCCTGCCCCTGTGATCTGCCCCGGTTTTGGCAGGGTGAAGGTCACGGTTTGAGCCGCATGTACTGCCATACTAGGCACCCGCCCCGTATCGGCGGAAACTCCACTGGGTATATCTGCTGCAACCACTGGTGCAGGGCTTTCATTCATCCACCGAATGGCCGCTGCCGCGTCTTCCCGAGGGGCCGCCCGCAGACCGATCCCGAAAATGGCATCGATCAGCACGCCCGCCTGACGGCATGCCGCCTGCTGCTGCGCATCTGTGGGGCAAAAATGCTCCAAACGGCCGCCGGCAGCCAAAAGGCGGCGCTCCATTTCTTGGCTGTCTTCCGTCATCTTTTCCCGCCTGCCTACCAGGAATGCACAAACCGGCACGCCCTGCTCCAGCAAAAAGCGGGCAGCTGCGATTCCGTCGCCGCCATTGTTGCCCGGTCCGCAAAAGACAACGGCCCCACAGGATACCCTTTCCGGCGGGCAGACAGACAGCGCCGCTGTCGCAACGGCACGGGCAGCCGTCTCCATCAATTTGACAGAAGGAATCCCCTTTTCCCGGATGGCTCTCTGATCCAACGTTTTCATTTGCGCGGCAGTGAGTAGTTTCATAAAACAAACCTCTTTCCGTTTGGCTCTCATTTGTATTCTCTGCGGGACAGATGATCAATATCTATTACTATTACTTGATAAGTTATCATTATTATAAGAAAGAAAGAAAGTTTCGTCAATTTTGTCTTGCAACATTCTGTATTTTGCGCTATAATCAAAAAACATGATAAAAATATATCGTTTTTTGCAATGAACGGGAAAAGAACGGGTCCTCTGCTTTCACAGAGAACATGGGTCGTCGGCTGGAAGCCCATGAAAAGCGGCGCCGTTCGGTTCACCCGGGAGCTTCGCGCTGAAGCAACAGTAGGCGCGGCGGTCGCCCCCGTTATCCGGCCAAAAGTGCGCATTGCGCCGGCGCAATGCGAATCGTGGGTGGTACCGCGGAAGTGTAGCCTTTCGTCCCTCTTGTGGGAGAAGGGCTTTTTGTTTTCTTGTCCCGGGTTTTTTTCTATTCTTCGAACAAAATTTCGGTTTGATTTAAAATAAAAGGAGTGTTATCTATGCGAAAGCAACTGGAGGAAATCCAAAAATCCGCATTGGAAACCATCCGGTCCGCCAATCTCGCAGCGGATCTGGAATCGCTGCGCGTAAAATATTTGGGAAAAAAAGGAGCGCTGACCGCTGTTTTAAAACAGATGGGAAAGCTCTCCGCAGAAGAGCGGCCTGTGATCGGCCAGTTGGCCAACGCCGTACGGGAAGAACTGACAGAAGCGATCGCCCGTCAGTCCAAGCTGTTGGAACAGGCTGCCATGGAAGCAAAACTAGCTGCCGAAGTGGTGGACGTCACCATACCGGGCACGCCGGTAACCGTTGGGCATCGTCACCCTATGTCTTTGGTGCTGGAAGAGGCAGAAGACATCTTTATCGGCATGGGTTTTCAAATTGTGGAAGGACCCGAGGTGGAACTTGCAGATTATAATTTCACCCGCTTGAACACTCCGGAGGGCCATCCCGCCCGTGACTGGCAGGACACGTTCTATTTGACAGAAGACGGCTCTGTTTTGCTGCGCACCCAAACTTCTCCGGTTCAGGTCCATGTGATGGAGCAGCAAAAACCTCCCATCCGCATTGTTTCTCCCGGCCGGGTGTATCGAAAAGACGAGGTGGACGCCACCCACTCCCCCATGTTCCATCAAATCGAGGGTCTTGTGGTAGACAAGGGGATTACTATGGCTGATCTGAAAGGCACTCTGGAAGTTTTCGTTCAACGGCTGTATGGCGCAGGAACCAAAATCCGTTTCCGCCCCCATCATTTCCCGTTTACCGAGCCATCCTGCGAAGTGGATGTGCAGTGCTTTGAATGCCAAGGTGCCGGCTGTCGGGTCTGCAAGGGCGAAGGGTGGATCGAGCTTTTAGGGGCCGGAATGGTACATCCCAAAGTGTTGGAAGGCTGCGGCATCGATACCGATCTTTACAGCGGCTTCGCCTTCGGCATCGGCGTGGAACGCATGACCATGCGCCGGTTTTCCATCAGCGACCTGCGCTTGATTTTCGAAAACGACATGCGGTTTTTAAGCCAGTTTTAGGAGGTGGGAAGAATGAAACTTTCACGAAAATGGCTCTCTGAGTTTGTGGATCTCTCTGTTTCTGATAAAGAATATTCCGATAGAATGACCCTTACCGGTTCTAAGGTAGAGGGCACCGAAGACTTAGGTGCGGAAATCCAAAACGTTGTGGTGGGCAAGATTTTGACCATCCAGCGTCACGAGAATTCCGACCATCTGTTTGTCTGTTCTGTAGACGTGGGACAGACGGAGCCTCTCACTATTGTCACCGGCGCGCAGAACGTCTCTGCGGGTGACATGGTTCCTGTTGCGCTGCATGGCTCTTCTCTCCCGGGCGGCATCCACATTAAGCAAGGCAAGCTCCGCGGCGTAGAATCCAACGGCATGCTTTGCTCTTTAAAGGAATTGGGGCTGACGGTAAATGACTTCCCCTATGCCGTAGAAGACGGCATTTTCCTGCTGCAGGAAGACTGCACGGTAGGACAAGATATTCGCACCGTGCTGGGCCTGGATGATCATGTAGTGGAATTTGAAATTACCAACAATCGGCCGGACTGCCTGTCTGTTATCGGTCTGGCGCGGGAATCCGCTGCCTCCTTCCACCTGCCTCTGAACCTTCACACTCCGGAAGTCAAAGGCGCGGGCGGCAATATTTCCGATCTGCTGGATGTGGAAATTTTAGACGGAGATTTGTGCACCCGCTATACTGCGCGGATGGTAAAAAACGTCAAAATCCAGCCCTCCCCCAAGTGGATGCGGGAACGTCTGCGCAATTCCGGCGTTCGCCCCATCAACAACATCGTGGACATCACCAACTATGTCATGCTGGAATATGGCCAGCCGATGCACGCTTTTGACTATTCCTGTGTTTCCGGCGGAAAAATCATTGTCCGCCGCGCCGGGGAAAACGCTTCCTTCCAAACGCTGGATGGCACGGAACGAAATCTGAAACCGGATATGCTGGTCATCGCCGATGAAACCCGTCCGGTTGGTGTGGCCGGCGTTATGGGCGGCGCCAACAGTGAAATTACAGACCAAACAGATATGATCGTCTTTGAGTCTGCTAATTTCAACGGTGTTTCCATTCGGAAAACCGCCATCGGTCTGGGTATGCGGACAGACGCCTCCGGCCGCTTTGAAAAGGGACTGGACCCCATGAATACGCTGCCTGCCGTGCAGCGGGCCTGTGAGCTGGTTGAACTTCTGGGCGCCGGTGACGTGGTGGACGGCATCATCGACGTAATTGCCGCTGATATTCCCACTTATTCCCTTCCCCTGGAACCGGATAAGATCAATCGTTTGCTGGGAACGGATTTGTCCGCTGATGAAATGAAAACCCTCCTGCAGGAACTGGACTTCACCTTTGACGGCGAAATTGTCCATGTCCCCTCTTTCCGGAGCGATGTGCGTCATTATTCCGACCTGGCTGAAGAAGTGGCCCGGATGTATGGCTACAACCGGATTCCCACCACGCTGATGCGGGGCGAAACCACACTGGGCGGCCGTTCTCCGGCTCAGCAGGCCCGCCGTCAGATTGGTGACCTGTGCCGGGGTATGGGTTTTTCCGAGATCATCACATATTCCTTTGTGTCCCCTTCCTGCTTTGACAAAATCCGAATGCGTCCGGATCACCCCCTGCGCAACGCCATCACCATTTTGAATCCGCTGGGGGAAGATACCAGCATCCTGCGTACTCGGGTACTTCCTTCCATGATGGAAGTAATCGCCCGCAACATCAGTTATCGCAATGCTTCTGCCAAGCTGTATGAATTTGCCACGGTCTATAAGCCTCAGGAAGACAGCCAACTGGCAAATGAACAGGTGCGCCTGTCTTTGGGCGCATATGGCGACGGCATGGACTTTTTCTCCATCAAGGGCAACGTAGAGGCTATCCTAAAATCCATGCGCATTGAAAATGTCTCCTTCCTGGCAGACACCAATATGCCCTCTTACCATCCTGGCCGCTGTGCCCGCATTTCAGCCGGCGGCATGCAGTTGGGCCTTGTGGGACAAATCCACCCGTTGATCGGCCAGAACTATGGCATTTCCCAACCGGTTTACGGTGCGCAGCTCAGCTTTTCTGCTCTTTTGGAGCAGGCCGGGCCGGAACCTCAGTATGTTCCTCTTCCCCGTTTCCCCTCTGTCACCCGGGATATCGCCGTAGTCTGTGACGCGGGCATTCCCGTGGCGGTTCTGGAGGAGTGTATCGCGCGGGGCAGCCAAGGTCTTCTGAAAGATATTACGTTGTTTGACGTATACACCGGCACTCCCATTCCGACAGGCAAAAAAAGCGTGGCTTTCTCTCTCACCCTGCGGGCAGACGATAAAACCCTCACCGACGGAGAAGCTGACGCCGATATCCAGTCGATTTTGTCTCTGTTGAAATCCGAATTGGGCGCCGTTCTGCGGTGATCTGACGTGTTGGGGGCCGGGAATCTGAAAATTTTCGATTCCCTCTTTACAAGAAATCAGATTTGCGCTAAAATGAAGAAAATACCGTGAAAAGGAATCTGAGGCAGGAGGCGAGTCTTTTGTTGGATTATACACGTAAATTTCAGATCAATCAGGAAAGAGAAAAAGAAATCAAAGATATCCTGTCTTCTGTCTATGTGTCCCTGCAGGAGAAAGGCTACAATCCTGTGAACCAAATTGTGGGATATATTCTTTCAGAGGATCCCACTTATATTACTAATCACAATAATGCACGCAGTTTAATCCGTCGAGTTGACCGGAACGAACTGCTTCAGACATTGGTGCGAAGCTATTTAACCAAGGCATCAGACTGATTGCAACAAAAAAGCGCTGCATTCCGCAAAGCGGAATGCAGCGCTTTTCTCGTCTAAGTTTATTCACAGACAGCCGGATTTTTCTTTGAGTATGGCGCGCGGCTTTTGTCGTGATAGCAAATCAAATGTGCCACCAGACAAATGGGCAGAGCCATCAGCACATCCACTGCAGAATGCTGCTTTAAAAACACGGTAGACAAACAAATCGATACCGCCGCGATAGAGCAAAACACGCGCCATCCCACGGTTTGAAACCGCTTTGTGTTCCATGCTGCTCCTAATGCTGCCATGGTCCCGATCACATGGAGCGAAGGACAAACATTGGTGTTTGTGTCAAACTGATAAAAATGCTGCATAAATTGAGTCAGACCATTGTCCCGCGGGAATACCACCGGCCGCAAATTCTGACAATTGGGAAACACAAAATAAAATATCAAGGCAATGGAATATGTAATGATCACAAATTTCATCATCCGGCGGAAGGTGTCTACATCAAAAAACAACGTATACGCCAGCATCCCGATGAGAAAAACAAACCAGAATAAATATGGGATAACAAAACCTTCCTGAAAAGGAATGAAGTCATCCAATTTACAATACATCACATGATAGACCGGCGCCTGATAGAGCTGTTCCAAACAACTAAACAAAAGCCCGAAAATTGGCCAGAAGAAAAGCAATTTTAAGTGCTCAAACTGCTTCGTATGCAACTTGTGAAGCCGAAATTCACGATAATTTACCACAGGTTTCATCTTTTCACCCCGTCATATAATTATAAGTTTCGGCAGCTGCATCTTTGCCCGTCCACGGGAAAATAGCTTCCCTTTTCTTCGTACACGGAATCTTCCGCCAAAAGAGACTGGCAAATATCAGTCAGGCCCTTTACGCCAAACGCAGTCACAGTGCCGCCTGTGTTATAAAGATAATTTTATTCTATTCTTCATATGTCGCCACGGCATCTATCAAACCTATGGACAGGCCCTTGCCTTCCCATGGTTTTAATGCCACCGGGCTTTGTAAGATAAAACTCTGCACTGTCCATCAGCGCAGACATATCTGCCACATATCCATAGATCTGGATGTTGGGATTTCCCGTAAATCGATAATTTAAGCGGTGCTGTAGCCGCTGGTTGGTTCCCACCGGACACAGACAGCGACCAATCCTCTCGCATTCGAACCAACAGAGCCTCTGTCAACCGGGCCACGGGACCGCATTCCATATCTCCGCATATCAACACCAGATGTCCGTTCTCTGGAAAACGGACTCTTTGTTTCTGTTTTCTCCATGATTCGACAAAACACCTGTCGAAGGTGATTCCGCTACCTGCCAGCGTTCCCTTTGCTGTCCTTCTTTGGGTGAACTTCTCTGGCGAGGTGTCGTCGGAGATAAAATACGTGCTCAGACCAACGTTACTATAATACCACCACTCCCCTCCCACATGTCAAGATAAATCAACACACAAAGACAAAAAAGACTGTGAATCAGCTTCGCAGCACAAGTCCCCCATATCATATGTATCATATGAGGCAGGCGGTTAATATAACCTGCTCCCAGCCGCTTGGCGCATGATCTTCGACAAGATTCGATTTATGTCCGGCAGTTTTTTGCCATAATTTATCTTTATCCAATCATAGATCATTTCATTTCGTTCAATAGAAAAACGGCGAAAGGGAAAACGGTCA
>JAFOJR010000010.1 GCA_017420125.1 Oscillospiraceae bacterium
AGAATCTTTGCTTTTAAAATAATGATAAAAAGATCCCTTTGACGTTCCGGAGGCTTCGATGATTTCATCAATGGTGGTATCGGCATATCCTTGCTTATAAAATAAATCCCATGCTGCGGTTACGATTTTCCCTTTTGTATTTCTGCCTTTTTTTGACATATATTATCACCGCCATTTTTGATGCTTTTCCATTTTAACTTGCAGGCTAAGGAATGCGGAAAAAATGTTTTCCGTTTTCAGTTGTCACACGTGCCACTTCTTCCAGCGACATGTGCCGAATGGCAGAAACGGCCTCTGCCACAAGAGGGATTCGGCGGGAATCGTTTCGTTTTCCGCGAAAGGGCACTGGGGAGAGGTATGGAGCGTCTGTTTCCAGCATCAAGCGGTCCATCGGCATATAAGAAATAACCTCCAACGATTTTCGGGCATTTTTGAAAGTAATTGCCCCATTGAAAGAAAGATACCAGCCCAAGTCCAAAAGCTGTTTTGCCATTTCCAAGCTGCCGGAATAGCAGTGATACACGCCGATGACTTGAGGAAACTCGCGAACAATTTGAAAGCAATCGCCATGGGCTTCTCGATCGTGGATAATGACAGGAAGGCGGAGTTGCTCGGCCAAAGCCATTTGTTGGCGAAATCGCAGCTGTTGAATGTCCCGTGGAGAATGATCATAGTAATAATCCAACCCAATTTCTCCAATGGCTTTGACTTTTGTATGGGCTGCCAGTGTCTCCAGTGTGTTTAAATCATGGTCCGCTATATCCTTTGCTTCATGAGGATGAACGCCAACTGCGGCATAAATAAAGTCATATGTTTCCGCAAGCTGAATTGCAGCATGGGAAGAAGCAACATTCGAACCGGGGTTCATGACCAGGGAAATCTGATGATCTTTCAAACCCGCTAAAACTTCTGCTCGGTCATTATCAAATGCTGGATCATCATAATGGGCATGCGTGTCAAAAAACATAAAAAAACCTCCAACTTTTGAAAAGGAGCCGAACGTGTTTGTTCGGCTCCTTTCAAGTTATTGCATCAAAATCAAGCGTATCTGCTCTGCATTCGACGCCAATCAACAAAGTTTTGACCCGACGGGAATGGTATCATCCAGCATCAGCACGTTCAGTTTCCCATCTTTTTCAGCGGAAAGAATCATACCATTGCTTTCGAGTCCCATCATTTTCCGAGGCGGCAGATTCGTGCAGGCCACCAGGGTTTTACCAATCAAATCTTCCGGTTTATAATATTGAGCAATGCCAGACAAAATTTGACGGGGAACACCTTCACCGCAGTCCAGTTGGAATTTCAACAGTTTTTTGGATTTGGGCACTGCTTCACAGGCCAATACTTTACAAACCGTCATTTCCACTTTTGCAAAGTCATCAATGGCGATAGGCTCCGCTTTTTGAGACTCTGGTTCTGCCGTTTGGCTGGCAGCTTGTGCTGTTTCCAGTGCTTTCAGTTCCGCCTGCATATCAATGCGCGGGAAAAGAGTATTGCCCTTTGTGACAGAAACTGTACGTGGCAGAACTCCAAAAGTAGCCAGAGTATCCCATGCGGTTTGTTCCGATGTAGCGCCGATCTGTGCCCATGCTTTTTCACAGGAAACCGGAATAAAGGGGAGCAAGAGGCCGGTAGAAATCCGCAAAACTTCCAGAAGATTGTACAGCACACAAGCCAAGCGAGGCCGGTCGGCTTCTGATTTGGCCAGAATCCAAGGGGTAGTTTCATCGATATATTTATTTGCACGGGAGATAACAGTGAAAACTTCGATCAGTGCATTTTGGAAAGCAAATTTTTCCATTTGTGCTTCATAACGGTCTCGCAGAGAAGCGGCCATAGAGATCAGCGTGTCATCGAGGGGCGCAGAAGTCTGCTGTGCTGGCAGAGTGCCATCAAAATATTTTTCCACCATAGCTACCGTGCGGGAAAGCAGATTTCCCAAATCATTTGCAAGGTCAGAGTTGATGCGAGAGATGAGCGCTTCGTTGGAAAAAGTACCATCAGAGCCAAAGGGGAACTCCCGCAGCAGGAAATACCTCAGAGCATCCACACCGTAACGGTCGGCCAGAATGACAGGATCCACTACATTGCCCTTTGATTTTGACATTTTTCCGCCTTCCAAAAGCAGCCAGCCATGGCCAAATACTTTTTTCGGAAGCGGGAGGTGCAGCGCCATTAGCATAGCCGGCCAGATAATAGAATGGAACCGGGTGATTTCTTTTCCAACAAAATGGACATCTGCCGGCCAATATTTTTCATAATCGTGATATCTGTCGTTTTGGTATCCCAGCGCTGTAATATAATTGGAGAGAGCATCCACCCAGACATAAACCACATGGCCCGGGTCAAAATCGACAGGAATACCCCAGGAAAATGAGGTGCGGGAGACGCACAAATCTTCCAAACCGGGTTTTAAAAAATTATTTATCATTTCGTTCATCCGGGAAGCAGGTTCCAAAAAATCAGGCTGGTCTTCATATAGTTTTAAAATTTGATCAGCATATTTGGAAAGGCGGAAGAAATACGCCTCTTCCTCGGCATCTTGCACTTCCCGACCGCAGTCGGGACATTTTCCATCTACCAACTGGGTTTCCGTCCAAAAAGATTCACAGGGAGTACAATATTTTCCTTTATAGACAGATTTATAAATGTCACCCTGCTCATATAACTGTTTAAAAATTTTTTGAATCGCCGAAACGTGATAATCATCTGTAGTACGGATGAACCGGTCATTGGAAATATTCATCAATTTCCAAAGCTCTTTGATGCCGGCGACTACACGGTCTACAAACTGCTGGGGAGTGACGCCGGCTTCTTTTGCTTTCTGTTCAATTTTTTGGCCATGTTCATCTGTCCCAGTGAGGAACATCACATCATACCCCTGCATGCGTTTATAACGTGCCATAGCGTCTGTTGCAACGGTGCAATACGTATGACCAATATGCAGCTTGTCAGATGGATAATAAATTGGGGTGGTGATGTAGTATTTCTTCATCTTTGTTCCTCCTTGTGATTGATTCATTCTTATTTATTATACACATTTTTTTGCTTTTTGCAATGATTCTGCAGTCGAATCCTGAATTTTGCTGTGATTGTGATTGTATGAAGTTGTATAAATATCTGTGAGAGAAAATAAGAAAAGGGAAAACGCATTTGCGTTTTCCCTACTTCTCAATGAAATGCTCAGACAGCTCTGGTGACTTTGCCCGAACGGAGGCATCTTGTGCAGACATAGATGTGACGGGGAGAGCCGTCTACAATTGCTTTGACACGTTTCACATTGGGCTTCCAAGGCCGATTGGAGCGTCTGTGGGAATGGGAGACTTTGATACCAAAAGTGACTCCTTTATTACAAATTTCGCATTTTGCCATTTGTCGAAACCTCCTTGCTATGTTCAAATCCGGCGCACAACACGCTGTTTCCTATAATAACAGAGCTCAATAAAAAAATCAAGTCTAAACTCTGGAAAAAGATGGACTTTTTTGGAATCCAACCGGAAAGGCAGGGGGAAGTGTTGCCAAACAGACAAACAATGTATATAATAAAGTATCCCCAAAATAAAAAGAAGAAGATTAGTAAAAACAGCCGTGTGCAGCGGAGAAGAAAAGGAAGGGCCTCTATGGAACATACGAAAAAAGAGGGCTTGTACAGCGTGAAACTATGCCAGCTCGTGGAAGAAATGAACTTGGAAGTCATACGAAAAAGCAGCGACTATGAAGAAATTTCCATCTATACGGAGGACGTCAACCGCTGTGGTGTGCATCTCACCGGGTTCTATGAACATTTTGATGAACGTCGGATGCAAATTATTGGGCTGGTGGAAACCAGTTATTTGTCTGGTCTGACGCCACAACAGAGAAAAGAACGGTTTGAACAGCTTTTTTCTTACGACGTACCGGGACTTACCATTAGCCGGAATCTGGAGGTTTTTTCAGAATGCCTGGAAATGGCAGAGAAATATGACAAGACCATTTTGCGTACTTCTGTTACGACAACAGCGCTTTTGGGAGAAATGATTACTCGCCTTCGTGCCGGATTGGCCCCTCGAATCACGAGACACGGTGTTTTGGTAGAGGTATACGGCGAAGGAATCTTGCTGCTGGGAGAGTCTGGCGTTGGAAAAAGTGAAACAGCCATTGAACTGGTCAAGCGGGGCCATCGTTTAATCGCGGACGACGCAGTGGAGATTAAAAAATTGGCTGAAAATCGTCTCATCGGGTCCGCACCGGAACTAATCCGACATTATGTGGAACTGCGAGGGATTGGCGTAATCGATGTTCGCCGTTTGTTTGGTGTGGGTGCCGTTAAATTGGTTCAAGATATCCATTTAATTATTGATTTGGAACCTTGGCAGGATGGCGTGATGTATGACCGCCTGGGATTAGACGAACTCTATACGGAAATTTTGGGTGTTCGCGTACCTTCCATTACTGTACCGGTAAAACCGGGACGAAATCTGGCGGTTATTATAGAAGTGGCAGCTATGAACAACCGTCATAAAAAGATGGGATACAATGCCGCCGTGGAATTTGCCAAACAAATAAACAAACATTTTGACCAAAAACTGGCGGAAAATGAAGGCAAAACGGAAAATTGACAGTAAACAGTTGATCGATTTAGGATGGAAGGAGCAGAGGATGGATCGTTTTTTACAGTTAGAACAAGTGCTGGAAGAAAAACTCCCTTTGCTTGTGTTGCGAAAACAAGAGCCGATGCAGAAGCACACGGCATTTCGCATTGGCGGGCCAGCA
>JAFOJR010000192.1 GCA_017420125.1 Oscillospiraceae bacterium
ATGCAATTCCTGCCGTCGTTACTTTTTACGTACATCCCCAGACCCTGACTGCCGGCCGTCCCGTCCAGCTTTTGAACTCCAAAGCTGATCGGGCTGACTTGATGCGCCGCTTGTTTGGCATTGAAGATGTCATATTTATTCACTTTGATCGACACATGATGCAAATGCCCTGGGAGACTTTTCTCACTGATTTTTTGATTCAGGAATGCCATGCAGTTTCCTTAGTCGCCGGTCACGATTTTCGCTTTGGATATAAAGGGCAAGGCAATCCGCAACGCTTAAAAGAAAAATGCGCTGAGTTAGGCATTGGATGCACAATTATTCCAAAAGTAGAACTGGATAAAACCATAGTCAGTTCCTCTTACATTCGTACTCTGGTGGCACAGGGTGACATGGAACGCGCTACCACTTTTCTGGGACATCCCCATGTGATGTCTGGCCGTGTCATCCACGGGAAAAAAATAGGAAAATCGCTGGGCTTTCCCACAATCAATCTGGAAGTAACGGATCCTTTGCTGTTCCCTACTTTCGGCGTCTACGTAACCCGCACTTTTTTCACCGATGGCTCTTCCTGCCCTTCTGTTACCAATATTGGCATTCGCCCCACTGTAGACCAGGAAGATCGTATCTCCGTTGAAAGCTTCCTTCTGGATTTTGAAGGAGATTTATATGACGAAAATGTGCGGCTGGAATTTTATCATTTCCTGCGCCCGGAACAAAAATTCTCTTCCTTGGAAGCTTTAACGGTCGAAATTTCCCATAACGTCCAGCAGACAAGAGAGTATTTTGCCGCGCATCCTGAAGCAGGCAAATAGCAAAAATTTATTTCCCGACAAACGTCCCAGCGGAGCAGAGTGTCCTGTTCCGCTGTTTTCCTTTGTTATCTCCCCTGCTCTGGTCTCCGCCTGTTTGAATGGCGTCAGCTTTTTTGTACCAAAGCAATAGATCAATATAGAAAGTCTCAGCGAATTTCAAATCCGCATTTCATTATATATGAATTCTCTTTTTCCCTTTTTACTTGGTGCATTTCCGATCAGGATAAAGAAAGGAGTGGATTATTTGAAAAAAACTGTTTTAATCACCGGCGCTTCTCGTGGTATCGGACGGGCCACAGCCCGCCTGTTTGCCCATGAAGGATATCAAGTTGCAATTAACTATCATAAGAGCAAACAAGCCGCACAAGAATTGGAAGCGGAATTAACATCGGAAGGTTGCACCGCTATGACGGTTCACGCCGATGTTTCAAACCGGGATCAAGTATTCGAAATGGTTGACAAAGTGTTGTTTTCATACGAGCAAATTGACATTCTGATATGCAATGCCGGAATCGCCAATTATGGCTTGATTACGGACTTTACAGAAGCGGATTGGCGCTCCATTTTTGCTGTAAATGTCGATGGCATTTTCCATGCGGTACAAGCCGTTTTGCCCCATATGATTCACCGCAAAGCCGGAAAAATTATTACTGCCTCTTCAATTTGGGGGTTGTCCGGTGCTTCCTGCGAATCTGCTTATTCTGCATCAAAGGCCGCAGTTATCGGTTTGACCCAATCTTTGGCAAAAGAATTGGGACCTTCCGGTATTTGTGTAAACTGTGTTGCGCCCGGCGCTACAAGAACAGACATGATCTCCGGGTTCAGCCCTGAAGCTCTGGAGGCATTTCGCATGGAAACGCCTTTGGAACGCATTGGAACACCGGAAGATATTGCAAAAACATATCTTTTTCTGGCTTCTTCTGCAGCCGATTTTATTACAGGACAAGTGATCAGTCCAAACGGTGGCTATATCATTTAATCTGTACTTAATCTGTGCTCTATGTGCAAAATTGACAAAAAAGAGCGAACATTTTGGTTTTCTTTTGCTTTCCGTCGGGAAAGTAGTTGACAATTTTGGCCTCAAACATTATAATTGTCAACGTATTTTAATGCTCATTGCGAATGTATTTTCGCAAAATTTAAAGTATGGAGGAGTTTGTATGAAAAAATCTCGTATTCTTGCTCTTGTGCTTGCTCTTGCGCTCTGCTTCTGCCTGCTGGCAGCTTGCGGAACCAATGGCGGCACTGACACTGATGATCCCCAAAACACTTCGGAAGTGACTGATGCACCCGACGCATCATCTGCTCCCAGTGGCGCCGCTTTTAAAATCGGCGGCACCGGCCCGCTTACTGGCGCTGCTGCAATCTATGGCAACGCTGCCAAAAATGGCGCTCAGATCGCTGTTGATGAAATCAACGCAAAAGGCGGCCCGATCCAGTTTGAATTGAGATATGAAGACGATGTGCATGACGCAGAAAAAGCTGTCAATGCATACAACACTTTGAAGGACTGGGGTATGCAGCTTTCCCTGGGTTCTGTTACTTCCAAGCCGGCAGAGGCTACTTCCGTTCTGAACTTTGAAGATCGTATCTTTGCTCTGACTCCCTCTGCCTCTTCCACCGCTGTCATCGATGGTAAGGACAATGTATTCCAGATGTGCTTCATGGATCCCAACCAGGGCTCCGCTTCTGCACAGTACATCGCTGACAAAGCCTTGGGAACAAAGATCGCTGTCATTTGGAAGAACGACGACGTCTATTCCAAGGGTATCCATGACACCTTCATTGCAAAGGCTACCGAACTGAACCTGACAGTTGTCAGCGACACCACCTTTGCAGATGGCAATGACACCGATTTCTCCGTTCAGCTGTCCGATGCACAGAACAACGGGGCAGATCTTGTATTCCTGCCGATGTATTATCAGCCTGCTTCTCTGATTTTTGCACAGGCCGCAAATATGGGTTATGCGCCCAAGTGGTTTGGCGTGGATGGTATGGACGGCATCCTGACCATGGAAGGCTTTGATCCTGCCCTGGCAGAAGGCGTTATGCTTCTGACTCCGTTCAATGCAGATGCAGAAGATGAAATGACCGCTTCTTTCGTGGAGAAATACAAAGCTCAGTATGGTGAAGTGCCCAACCAGTTTGCTGCTGACGGCTATGACTGTGTCTATGCTTACTATCAGGCTCTGGCCAATGCTAATGCTACCCCCGATATGGACGCTGCTGCATTATGTGATC
>JAFOJR010000011.1 GCA_017420125.1 Oscillospiraceae bacterium
GATGATTTGGAGAAAGACGGATGAATATTGAAATAATTAACCCGGACAATCTGGCGGAGGAGTTTATCCAGGCGGAGATAGCCCAGGTGGAGAAAGAAAAGAACCGGACGGTCCGAAAGGCGGAGTTTTATGCCCTGCCGGACGGGGAGAACGTGAAAGAGCGGTTTTATTTTGTCCCCGTGAACTTCCAGCGGATCCGGCGGATTACTGGCTACTTAGTGGGGGACTTATCCCGGTTTAACGACGCCAAGCGAGCGGAGGTGGAAGACCGGGTGAAGCATACTATGGGAGGTGAACGATAAATGAGTTGGTGGAAAGCGGCAGGAATCCGCGCACTGAAAACGGTCTGCCAGACGGCGATTGCTACCATCGGAACAGCGGCAGTGATGGCACAGGTTGATTGGATGATGGTTTTATCCGCGTCTGTTTTGGCGGGGATTTTGTCTCTGCTTACCAGCATCGGTGGACTGCCAGAGGTAACAGAATGAAAATAGTTGACGTTGCAATCTCGCAGATCGGGACAGCAGAACCGATTGGGGATGACAAATATATCAAATACTACAACAATCTCACGGGTTCCAGTTTCGGCACTACAGTTTCATGGTGCGCTATGTTTGTGACATACTGTGCAAGGCACGCAGGCGTTCCTACTACTGTCATCCCGAACTTTGCCAGCTGTACCACTGGCAGAACGTGGTTTAAAATCAACGGCGTTTGGCATAGCCCGAAAGGGTTTAACCCGCAGGCGGGCGACATTATCATGTTTGATTGGGACCGGTCGGGAAACTGTGATCACGTTGGCATTGTGGAAAAGGTTGTTGGCGGAAACGTCTACACCATCGAGGGCAACACAAAAGGCGGCAGGTTTGTAGACGGAGTGCGCCGCAAGGTCTATTACAAAGGGTATAAGTGCATAGCGGGTTATGCCAGACCTAAATACGGGAATAGCGTTCCAACGGTGAAAGGGGATGTATGCCAGGTGGAGCTGCCTGTTTTGAAAAAAAGCAGTACAGGCGAAGCAGTGAAAACACTGCAAAGACTTTTAACAACAAAAGGCTTTTACTGCGACACTGACGGAAGTTTTGGTGCCAACACAGAATCACGCCTGAAAGCGTTTCAACGGGCGGTTGGACTTACAGCAGACGGTTCATGCGGCACTGCAACGTGGACAGCACTTTTGACCAAAACAGACCCAAAAGTGGCGAGCGGAACAAGCAACGAAGCCGCTGTGAAAAGCAGATTTGGTCTTGCGGACGAAACGATAAAATATCTAAAACAGTATAAATACGGCGAAGATTTGTTGCGGAAACTTGCGACAAAGGGCTGACAAAATGGCGAAATGCAAACATTCTTTTCGACAGAAGGGAAGTCCAGCGTTGAAATGCAATCTTTTGACAGATGAATTTCAATTGTGCGGACATCAATACTTCTGCAACATCACGAAAAAATATGAACATACTGACCAAGCGCGGAAATGCCCGTTGGAAAGAAAACTGAAAGCCATACAAAAGGAGAAATAATAGAGATATGGAACAGGTTATTATCATCAACGAAGAAATTTTAGAGAAAGCAAGGGCTTATGTGCCGATTGCAGAGAAGATGCAGTTTATAAACAGCTGTGCGCAGTTATGCTTTGACCTTATGGAATTATCGGCAGGCGGGGCAGAGGAAACGATTGCACTGCCGCCCATGTACAAGGAAAATACGTTTTTGACAGAGCGATATCTCACTGCCGCGTTTGTACGGCTGTATCTCAATATGGGATATGAACGGGTAGACGGGGAACGATACATTGACCTTGAAAAAGAATGGCTGATATCCGAAGGGGACTTTGATCTTGTTGGGCGAAGCCACTTTTTCAACCAAATGGAACGGGCGAAGAAAGACTTTCCGCAATACAAGAACAAGATTTTTGATATGATCGCTGATTATAAGAAGCTGGAAAAGCGGTTTTTGTCGGAAGTGAACGCGCTCAAAAGCATAAAAAACGACCCGCTTGCAAGGTTTATTTTGAGTGTACA
>JAFOJR010000193.1 GCA_017420125.1 Oscillospiraceae bacterium
CGCGCCGGAAGCGGACAAAACAGCGGAAGGAACGCTGTATGTTCGGAACCGGTATACCGGCAAACTGGTAGACAGCGAGCCCATCGTGGGCGACGGGCGGTCCGCCATTGCATGTGATGCAGATTCCGGGCAGCTGTATTTCACAACGAAAGCCGGCTATTTGTATCGCTGCGCTTTGTCCGCCGCCGGAGAAATCCAGTCGCTGCAGTTTTGCGCGTATCAGGGCGAGAGCACCAGTACACCGGTGGTTTACAGCGGACGGGTTTACTTTGGCTTGGAAAACCAGGTGGTTGCCGCGGATGCAGACACGCTGCAGTCTGTCGATACGGCAGAGCTGCCGGGTCGTGTCCAGGGAGCACTGCTGCTCTCTGACTGTGCATGGGAAGAAACCGGAACGGTATTTCTGTATGCCACATACAACGCTGCGCCAGGCGGTTTGATGGTGTTGGAAGATGGGGAAGACGGACTGTGTGCACAATCTCTGTTTACCCCGGAAGAGGCACAGCAGAATTACTGCATCTCCAGCCCCATTTGCGGCCCGGACGGCGTGATCTACTATGTCAATGACTCAGGCTATCTGTTTGCCATTGAGCGGACAGAAGTGGAATACTGTCCCGTGACGTTCTCTTTATCTCCCGCGGAAGCGGCCTTGTCTTTGCGGGACGGGGAGGGGAACATAGTTTCTCCTTTGACACCCGGTGAATATGATCTTCCTGCCGGCGTCTACCAGTGGAGCGCTTCTGCGGAAGGATATGTCACGAAAACAGGACGCATTCAGGTGACGGAAGAGGCCGCGCTGCTTCATACGCCGCAAGTGGAGACGGTAACCCTGTCGCCAAAGGGCGGCGGAGAAGTGACGCCTGCGGTGATTACTGTATCCTTTGCTCTGTTTGGAGATACACAGCACGATTCATCCATACAGCACAGCTACGGGAAGGACAAGGAGACGTTGCCCCAATGGATTCCCCTGCAGAGCAGAACGGTTTCCAAAGGAGATACGGCATATGAAGTTCTGATCTCTGCTTTGGATGAGGCGGGGCTGTCTTATGAAACCGGCCGGGCCGGCTATGTCAGCAGCATTAACGGGCTTTCGGAGCAGGACAATGGTCCCCAGTCAGGCTGGATGTACCAGGTGAACGGGAAGATTCCCCAGATGAGCAGCAGCAGCTATGTGCTGAAAGAGGGGGACGAACTGATCTGGTTCTATACCGATGATTATCGGCTGGAAGATACGGTTCTGCCTTCTCCTGAGCCCACGCAGGATCCTTCTCCCACAACGCCTGTCCCCCCCGATGATCCCACGGTTCCGTTTCCCTTTGTGGATGTGCCGGAAGATCATTGGGCAAGGCCATACATAGAAGAACTGGCACAAAACGGATTGGTCAAAGGCAAGGATGAACATCATTTTGCGCCGGCGGACACCCTGACCCGGGGCGAATTTGTCACTTTGCTGTATCGCGTGTCGGGGGCGAAAGCGGAAGAAACTGCCGTGCCGTTTTCCGATGTTCCGGCAGATGCCTGGTATGCAGACGCCGTTTCCTGGGCCGTGCAGGCAGGTGTGACCAAGGGGACTTCCAAAGATACATTTGCACCGAATTTGACCATCGCCAGACAAGATATGATGCTGATGATCGTACGGTTTTTGGACCATATGACCATTTCCCTTCCGGAAAAGCTTCCGGCCGTTTCCTATGTGGATGAAGCAGAAATGCGGGAGGATGCAAAAGAGGCAATCTTCCGGTTGAGCCGGGCCGAAATCTGCAACGGAGTGGGGAACGGACGATTTGCACCAAAAGAAACGGCTACCCGCGCAGAGGCGGCAAAGCTGCTTTGTCTGCTGCGGGATCTCATGAAATAGAAAAGGGGCAACCGGTGCTGCGCCAAGGCACGGCAGATAAAAACAGCGAAAAGGAGAGATGGAAGGCATGAAAACACGAATCGGCACATTGCTTTTAAGCCTCATACTTTTGTTTGCCGCTTTGCCCCCGGCGCAGGGCACTGCCCCGGCGCAGGCCAAGGATCAAGCAGCCGCTGCCTGCCTGCAGCTCCACTCCGACCCCGGATATGGGACAGAGTGGAGCCTGCTGGGGCTGCTGCGGGGAGAAACTTCTTTGCCGGATGGCTATTTGAATCAATATCGCGCGCATCTGATTCAGACGCTTCAGGAAAAGGGAGGCATTTTACACGCCCGGAAATATACCGAGTATGCCCGTGTGGTGCTGGCCGTCACAGCGGCAGGACAGGATGCGCGCAATTGGAACCAGTATGCCCTTCTTGCGCCCCTCGGGGAAAGAGAGATGGTATTGAGACAAGGTGTCAATGGGGCAATTTTTGCGCTGCTGGCATTGGATTGCGGCGCGTATCCCATGCCGGCAGCCAAAAAAGGGCAGGCACAGGCCACAAGAGGCGACTATATCCGCGCCGTTTTGGCCGCCCGGACAAAAGACGGCGGCTTTGCGCTGATGGGAGAGACGGCAGACCCGGATGTTACCGCGATGGCGCTGACGGCGCTTGCTCCCTATCGGGAGGTTGTCCCGGGTGTTTCCGAAGCAGTGGAGAAAGGACTTGCCTGCCTGTCCCGTTTGCAGAATGCGGACGGGAGCTTTTCCAGCGCGGTTGCCGCGGACGGGTCTGTGACGGGTGCCAAAATTCCCAACTGTGAAAGTACGGCGCAGGTGCTGACGGCGCTGTGCACGCTGGGGGTCTCCTGCAGGGATCCCCGCTTTGTGAAGGGCGGCAAAACAGCGGCGGACGCCCTTTGCGGTTTTCAGCAGCCGGACGGCAGTTTCGCGCATCAGGCAGGCGGCGGCACAGATGAATTTGCCACAGAGCAGGCGCTGTATGCGCTGGTGGCGCTGTGGCGGGCAGAGCAGGGGAAATCTGCGCTTTACGATATGACGGATGTGTTTTCCGGCGGCGGCCGGCAGGGGCTTCCGGGAAAGCGGGCGGAGATTACCCCCCGGACGGCCGCGTGGCAGGGAAAGACGTTTCCGGATGTGGAAAACCATCCTGCGCGCGCCGCCATTGAACGCCTGGCGGCTTACGGTGTGTTGAACGGGAAAAGCAGCACAAGATTCGACCCGGATGCAACCATGACCCGGGCGGAATTTTCCACTGCGGTGGTACGTGCCCTGGGGCTGAAGCCGCAGGAGAACAGCCGTTTTGAAGATGTGGTTCCCAATTCCTGGTACAGCGGGTTTGTGGGAACGGCGTTTGCCTATGGCATTACGAAGGGAACTTCTAGCAGACGGTTTACCCCCAATGGAATCATCACAAGAGAAGAAGCTGCGGTCATGATCCGACGGACGGCGACACTATGTGGAATGGATTTATCGGCGGGAGAAGCCCGGCAGGCGGAAATTTTAGGGGGATATACCGACGGCGCGTCGGTTTCCGCCTGGGCCAGAGAGTCTGTGGCCATCTGCTGCGCACTTGGCTGGATGCCGGAGGAAAACGGGAAGCTGCAGCCGCAAAAACCGATCCTGCGCAGTGAAATAGCGGAAATTTTATCCAATTTGCTTTGGGAAGCAGAATTGCTGGTCTAACAGCGGAAGGGAATCAACATGAAGAAAGTCAGGTATCAGTGGATTTTAGCGGCGGTGTTGTGCGCTGCCGCCGTCGCAGTTTCGCTTTTTGGCCATCCGAACACGATTCCGCCAGCGGAAGAAAATACCGGCCAGCCCGCTGCGGCACAGACGGCAGAGACAGGCAAACCGGAAATACCCTCTGCTGCGCCTGCGGAAGCGACGCCATCTGCGCCTTTGGAAGAGGCATCGGCGGAACCGTCGGCAGAACCGTCGGCATCAGCGTCGGCAAAGCCGTCGGCAGAACCGTCGGCAGCAGCGTCAGCGGAGCCGTCAGAAAAGCCGGCAGCAAAGCCGTCGGCGGAGCCGTCCGAAGCGAAACCGTCCGCCAAATCGGAAGTGCAGCCGGCAAAGAAAGCTGCCGCCGCTGGTGCGAAAAAAACGGCGCCCCCCGTTTCAGGGAAAAAAGGAACGGCATCTCCCGCTCCATCGAAAGCGCCTGTGAAGCCGGCCGCCCCGTCTCCTGCTCCCAAGCCTGCGGCCTCTCCCGTGCCCACGGCGGCGGCCACAGAAGAGCCCAAAACCGCTGTCTGCACGCTTTCCATCCGCTGCGGCACGCTTGCAGCCAAGCGGGGAGAGCTTGCGCCGGAAATTGCAGAGCTTGTGCCGGCGGACGGCGTGCTGCTGCAGTCTGTATCCGTTGAGATGCAGGAGGGAGAAACCGCGTTTTCCATTTTGCAGCGTGTTACAAGAGAAAAGAAAATTCATCTGGAATTTCAGAAAACGCCCGGGACCGGGGCGGCTTATGTAGAGGGCATTGGAAATCTTTATGAATTTGACGGCGGCCCGCTTTCCGGCTGGCTGTATCGGGTCAACGGTGTTTTTTATCCGGAAAGCGCGTCAGATCACACGTTATCTCCGGGAGATCGGGTGGAATGGATTTATACCTGCGATCTGGGACGTGATGTGGGCGCACCGGCGCTGGACGAAAACAGCTAGCGCGCAGTTTGAAAGGCTTTTGTCTGCCACAAATCCTTTTGCGCCTGCTGGAAGCAGTAATTTTGATAAAGCTGCCGCAGTGCGGTTTTTTCCCGGGCCCGGAAAGGGACAAGAGAACCGTCCTGCAGCAGGAAGTTGTTGCCCTCTATGGTCTTGACATAGCGAAGGTGAACCAGGTAACTGCGGTGGCATCGCAGAAAATCCGGCTTTGGCAGGCGCCGGGCAAGCATGTCCAGGGGCAGGTATGTCTGATATGTCCGCTGTTTCAAATGGAGGGTGGTCAGGTTTTTCTGCACCTCGGCATATTGAATGGACAAAACAGGCACTTTTACCGTGATTCGGTTGCTGCAGATTTCGATGGACCGGGTATATGCCTGGACGTGCGGCATACATCGATTCAGCAGCTGCTCCAAATGTGGATAGAGAATCGGTTTCAGCAGATAGCCGGCGGCCCAGGTTTCAAAACACAGATGGGCGTCGTCTGCGGTGGAAAGAAGAAAAATGAGTTCCGGCGGCAGCTTCGGCTGCCGCCTTTGCAAAAGGTTTGCTGCGGAGCAGCTGGCTGCAAAGCGGTCCGGACAGTGGGCCAGCAAAACAAAATGAAACAAATGCCGGGTTTGCAGCAGGGCGTCTATTGTTGGGAAGTAAAAAATGGAAGCTTCTGCAGCATATGCCCTGCAGTATGTCTGCAGCATACGGGCCAGAGAGCGGGCAAATGCCCGATCGGGGTCGCAAATGGCAAAGTTCATGGAAAACGGCTCCTTTTGTATGACGAATTGATCCGTCTCCCATTTTAAAAGGCGCACGCTGAAAAACAGCGGGAGATTTGACGTTTGCATCAAAAAACTGTATTTTAAATCAAGTTACTTGATTTTGCGTTTCAGAATGCGTACACTGACATCGCGATGAATCAAAAGCTTTTTTGATTTGCCGTCCTTTGTTGGTGATGACCCCATACACAGAAGCGAAACAAAAAAATCATTCTGACGAAAGAAAAGGAGTAAAAAGAATGAAACAGTTTGCTGTATTGATGGCGGCGGGTATTATGATCTTCTCTTTGACTGCCTGCGGAGGCAACATGACGCCCCCTGCGCCTGCTTCGGATGCGCCGACCATGTCTGACCTGCCTTCCGGCACACCTGATTCGACCAAGATGCCAGTGGAATCCGATGTGCCTGCAAACACCGGCACAGGAGCTGCGACCGGCAATCAGATTCTGGACACTGTTTTGTCGGAGAAGCTGGGCACAGGCTATTTGGCCCGGGAAGAAGGGCAGACGCTGTTGATCGCAGAGACGGCAGATCAGTCCAAAGCCGTTGTTTTGTCCATTCGCGGGGAAGAAAAGACGCTTTTGTTCGGAACCTGCACCCAAAGGGAGGACGGCACGGTGACGGTGACAGATGATGCAACAGGGGAAGCCTTTACGGCTGTGTTCAGCCAGGACGAATCCGGGAATATCGTGATCGCCATGGAAGACGGAACCAGGCTGACAGCAGAGAGCCTGGAAGCAGAAAATATCACAGGTGCGCTGCAGGAGCTGGCGATTGATTTGATTCAGTAAAACAGGCAGCAGGGGCGCATCACAACGAAATGAAAAAAGGAAACGAAAATACGGTATCAAAACCGGCAGACGCTCGGCCAGTTCGAACGTCTGCCGGTTTTGGCTTTCTGCCTGCTTCCGAAAAAGACAGGAGGGCAATGATACTTGACATTTTAAAACCAAAGAGATATGTTTTATTTGTTGTCTGACATATTTACCATCGACAAAAACCGTGGGGCTGCAGGATGTTTCTGCAGGTGGCATGATGTGGACATAAATGCGAAGACGGCAAAAGGGACCCGGGCGCCCGGACAGCAGATGATGCAGGCTGTCAACCGCCGGACGGCGTGCCGATAGGTCCGGCGTTTTTTGCCATGCCGCAGCCTGCAGAAAAGGAGCGGGAAAAATCTGCCCCGGCAAGCGAAAAGGAAATTTCAGAGAAGGAAGCGAATGTATGTTAAAACGGCTTGCAAGCTGCGTGAGAGAATATAAAAGGGCAACCTTTCTTACGCTGATTTTTATTGTGGTGGAAGCGATTATAGAAGCTTTGATCCCGTTTATTACCGCCAATTTAATCAACGCCATTAAAGCAGGAACGGCAATCAGTGTTGTGATTCGGACGGGAATTTTGCTGGTGATTTTGGCTGCCTGTTCTTTGGCCTGCGGCGCCAGCGCCGGGTTTACCAGCGCGAAAGCGGCGGCCGGTTTTGCCAAAAATCTGCGTCATGACATTTTTCATAAAATCCAGTCATTTGCCTTTGCCAATATAGATAAATTTTCCTCCTCTTCTCTGGTGACCCGCATGACGACGGACATTACCAATGTACAGATTTCCTATATGATGCTGATTCGAATTGCCGTCCGCTGCCCGCTGATGATGATTTTCTGCATTGTTATGGCGTATGTAATGGGGGGCGCTCTGGCCACTTCCTTTGTGATTGTGGTGCCCATTCTGGCGTTTGGCCTGTTTTTGGTGGGGCGCAAGGCCATGCCTGCCTTCCGCAGTGTGTTTCGCAAATATGACCGGCTGAACCAGTCCATTGAGGAAAATGTTCGCAGTATGCGGGTGGTCAAAGGCTTTTCCCGGGAAGAATATGAAAAGGAAAAATTCGGCAAAGCGGCGGAGGACATCCGGAGAGATTTCACCCGGGCGGAACGGATTGTGGCCATCAATATGCCCATTATGCAGTTCTGCATGTATTTTAACATGGTGTTTGTTTTGTTCGTGGGCTCCAGAATGACCATTTTAAGCGGGGGGACGCAGATTGACGTGGGGCAGATTTCCGCCATGCTGACCTATGGCGTGCAGATTCTGATGGCCCTGATGTTTCTTTCCTTGGTTTATGTGATGCTTACCATGTCTCTGGAATCGGCCAAACGGATTTATGAAGTGCTGGATGAAACGCCTTCTCTGCAAAATCCGGGAAATCCGGTGATGGAAGTAAAAGACGGTTCCATTGATTTTGAAAATGTGAAATTCAAATACAGCACAGAGGCAGAGAAATTCGCTTTATCGGGAATCAATCTGCACATTCAATCCGGTATGACAGTGGGAATGATCGGCGGGACCGGCGCCAGCAAATCTTCTTTGGTTCAGTTGATCCCGCGGCTGTATGACGTGACGGAAGGAAGCGTAAAAGTCGGCGGGGTGGACGTACGGGAATATGACCTTCAGACCCTCAGAAGCGCAGTGGCTATGGTGCTGCAAAAGAATTTGCTGTTTTCCGGCACCATTGCGGAAAATTTGCGCTGGGGCAATCAGAATGCAACAGATGAAGAGCTGGTGGAAGCCTGCCGCCTGGCGCAGGCAGACGATTTTGTCCGCGGATTTCCGGATGGATACGATACTTATATCGAGCAGGGGGGAACCAACGTCTCCGGCGGGCAAAAACAGAGACTTTGCATTGCCCGTGCTTTGCTGAAAAACCCCAAGATTTTGATTTTGGACGATTCTACCAGCGCGGTAGATACCAGGACAGACGCGCGGATTCGCAGCGGATTTAAAACCTACATCCCGGAAACCACGAAAATTATCATTGCCCAGCGTGTTGCTTCCGTAGAAGATGCAGATTTGATTGTTGTGCTGGACAACGGTTCCATTTCCGCTGTCGGAACCCACGAAACGCTGCTCCGAACCAATCAGATCTATCAGGAAGTCTATGCACAGCAAACGAATGGGGGTGAGGACGATGAAGCAGACACAGCTGTATAGAGAAGGCGGCGGGCATACCTTTGGGCGCATTTTAAAGACGCTGTTCCGAAGCTATCCGGCGCTGGTTCCCATAACAGCATTCTGCATCCTCTTCTCCGCCGCGGTTGCCGCTATTCCGGATATGCTGATTCAAAAAGTGATGGCGATTATCGAAAGATGGTATGCCACGCGGGATTGGGCTTCCGCCAGTGAGGAGCTGATACCAAAGATCCTGTTTCTGATTGTCCTGTACATCCTTTCCCTGATTGCCGTCACGCTGTATACCCAATTTATGGCGTATATCACCCAGGGATATTTGAATAAAATGCGGATTTCCATGTTTGAAGGGATGCAGAATCTTCCCATCCGCTATTTTGATACGCATAAACACGGCGATATTATGAGTCATTATACCAATGACATTGATACGCTGCGGCAGCTGATTTCCCAATCTTTGCCCACTTTGCTGCGAGCGGGCGTGACCGTCCTCAGTGTGTTCTTTATCATGCTGTATTACAGCGCGTGGATGACTTTGGTCCTGCTTTTTGGCGTGGTGGCGATGGTCTTTGTGTCCAAAAGGGTGGGCGGCGGTTCCGCCAAATACTTTATCCGCCAGCAGCGCTCCATGGGCCGTGCGGAAGGATTCATTCAGGAGATGATGAACGGGCAGAAGGTAATCAAAGTATTCTGTCATGAAAAAGAATGTGAAGAAGAGTTTGAGAAAGTCAATGACGCTTTGTACCATGACAGCTATCGCGCCCACGCATATGCCAATATTCTGGGCCCGATTATTATGAATATCGGGAACGTCCTGTATGTTGTCATTGCCGTGGCGGGGGGACTGTTCCTCCTGTCCGGACTCCACAATATCAGCCTTTCCGGTTTGGCGTTCAGCATCAGCATTGTCGTCCCGTTTTTGAATATGACGAAACAGTTCTCCAGCAACGTGAACCAGGTGTCACAGCAGATCAACGCCATTGTCATGGCCATGGCCGGCGCAGATCGTATTTTCGCGCTGATGGACGAACAGCCGGAAGCCGATGACGGGAAGGTTTCTTTGGTCAATGTGGAATATGGAGAAGATGGAACACCCTCGGAATCTGCCGTGCATACAGGCCAATGGGCATGGAAACAGCCGCAGGAAGACGGTACGGTGGTCTATACTCCGCTGCGGGGAGATGTCCGGCTCCAGCATGTGGATTTTGGTTATGCGCCGGGGAAAGAGGTTTTGCATGACGTCTCGGTCTATGCCGAACCGGGTCAGAAGGTGGCTTTTGTGGGGGCCACCGGCGCCGGCAAGACCACGATTACCAATTTGATCAACCGGTTTTATGATATTGCCGACGGAAAGATCCGTTACGACGGAATCAATATCAACAAAATTCGGAAGGCGGATTTGCGCACTTCCCTGGGAATTGTTTTGCAGGATACCAATTTGTTCACCGGAACGGTTTTGGAGAATATTCGATATGGCCGCTTGAGCGCCACAGACGAAGAATGTCATGCGGCAGCCCGGCTGGCGGGCGCAGATGATTTTATCAGCCGGCTGCCCGGCGGATATGAAACGGAGCTGACAAACAACGGTGCCAATTTGTCACAAGGGCAGCGGCAGCTGATTGCCATTGCCCGCGCCGCAGTGGCAGATCCTCCGGTTATGATTCTGGATGAGGCCACTTCTTCCATTGACACCCGGACAGAAGCCATTGTGCAGCGGGGCATGGATGAACTGATGAAGGGGCGCACTGTCTTTGTGATTGCGCACAGGCTGTCCACGGTGCGCAATGCCGATGTGATTATGGTGTTGGACCATGGGCGCATCATCGAGCGGGGCAACCATGAAAAGCTGATCGAAGAAGAAGGCGTTTATTATCAGTTGTATACCGGCGCGTTTGAACTGGAATAGCAGCCAACCGCGCAAAAAAGACAAAAAACTCCTGCCGGCGGTTTGGTCCGCCGGCAGGAGCTTTTTACTGTTTATTTTGCTGTTTATTGTGCGCCATAATCTACGAAGCTGAGGTTTAAATCCACCGGCGTGGAGATGCCGCTTACCGTTCCCTTGGAAGAATACTGCCAGATCTGAAACCTGCCGAAGAAAGAGGGCGTGTCCCGATATTGGGCCAGCCAGAACGGGTAGCGGGACAGCTTCTGCAGATCATACTGCAGAAAGCTGGTGGACAGATTTGCATAGACCATAGGCGTATAGCCGGCGGAGCGCACCGCTTCGCAAAAAGAAATGCAGGCCTGGGTCAGCGTTGCGCTGGAAACGTTGTCGGTCCGGGCTGTGTGGTCGAAGGATTCCCAGTCGAACACCACCGGATAAGTAATCTGATTCTTGTAAGGAGCGATGCGTTCCAGGAGAAAGGCGGCCTCTTCTTCTGCTTCCTGGGACGAAGTAGCCTGCGAGAATATATATACCCCAACGGAAAGACCGGCGTCCAACGCGCCCTGAAGATTTGTTTTCCAATTTGGGTCTTCTGCCAGGCGGCCCTCTGTGTCATATCCGCGAAGAGCTACGCGGATCATGGCAAATTCAATGCCGTCCGCTTTCACCGCATTCCAGTCGATTTGTCCCTGATAAACCGAAACATCGACGCCGTGCTTCGCGGTGACGTCACCGGACTGATATGTAATCCGTCCGTTGTCCAGTTTGGAAAACCCGGATGGGTCATAAGAATGAGCAGGGACGCCTGTGAGAAGAGAAAGAACCGTTCGACCGGCGGAAGTTGTTTGAAAAAGGGAAACCTGGGTGGAAAGCCGCTGCAGAAAATGGGGATGGGACGCGATAAAACTGCGCAGCATCACCCCGGAAGCAAGCAGGAGAACCAGGAGGATCAAAAGAACGATCGGCCATTTCCGCCGCCGGCGTGCAGCGCGCGCCCGCTTTCCTTTAGAAGATCTGCGAGAAGAGTCAGAAGCCAAAAAAACACCTCCTTTTTGGTGCTGTGATTACGTTGTATTTACACAATGACGGCCGGACGAAATTTGTCGAATCGGCCCAATATGAAGATCAGTGTATCACAGTTTCCGTGCAATGTAAAGAGAGGAAGCGGCAGGCGGAGGAAGGGGAGAACAGAAGAGAGAGGGCGGTCAAATCATGTTTGCTTTGCCAAATTGGCGCAGGGAAAATGGAAAATGGCGAAAGGTCTTGTTTTATCATCTGTGTCATTGTAAACTAAATAATAGAAATCAATTGAAACAGCGGGAAACGCGATGATTTTCCATATAGAGAGGGAGGGATTCCATTGATCAAAAGCCGGATGAATCAGGAACAAACGATGTTGTGCCATGGAATGCGGGCAGAGCAGAGGGATGCATTTTTCTGCGCTGCAAGAGAGATGCTGCAGGAGCAGGATCAGGGAACACATGTCCTCCTTCATATGGGGGTGGAGCGGTTTCCCACCATTTGGGAAGTATTTGGGCAGGAAGAAGCGGACGCCCTGTGTCAGACGCTGGAAAAGGCACTGCACAGCCAGCTGCAGGGGGAAGGTGTCTCTGTACATTTGGGCGGCGCAGAATTCAGCATTTTTATGCCGTATGAAAAAAAGCGCGTGCATGCTTTGATGGATGCCTTGCAGGCGAAAATGGCCTTTTATCCGCTGCCGTTTCGCGTGCAGCTCCGCTTCGGCCTCTGTCTGGCGGACACGTTGTATCCCCCCCTGGAAACGATTGAGGCGCGCGCCGCTTTGGCCATGCAGTCTGTCCAGCGGTGGGAAGAAAAACGATATGCATTTTTCGAAGAGACCCTGCGACAGCAGCAGGCGGAAATACAGGAAATGCGGTATGAAATGCAGGCGGCGCTGGTGGATGAGCAGTTTGACATTTTTCTCCAGCCGAAATACGATATGCGGACCGGAAGCGTTTTCGGCGCGGAAGCGTTGGTGCGCTGGATGCATCCGCAAAAAGGGATGCGGCTGCCTGATGTGTTTCTGCCGGTATTTGAGCGCTACGGTTTGATTTTTCAATTGGACAGCTTTGTTTGGGAACGGGTATGCCGCCTGTTGCGGAAACAAGTGCATGTAACCGGCAGAGCGCTTCCCATTTCCGTGAATTTGTCCAAAGTCGACTTGTATCATCCGGATTTATGTCATGTGCTGTGCCGCTTGACGGAGCGGTATCAAATTGCGCCGTCCCTGCTGGAGCTGGAGATTCCGGGAGATGCATATGAAGAAGAGCCGGATCAGGTGCTTCGCACGGTGCAGGCGCTGCGGGAAAAGGGGTTCCCTGTTTGGCTGGGCCGGTGTGAACTGGCTTCGCTGCATGTGCTGCAGGCGCTTCCCGTCGATGGGATAAAACTGTCGGTTCGCGCTTTTTCGCGTTCCGAGCAGCCAGGCACAAGAGAAAGCAGGCTGTTTGCTTCGGTGGTTCGCATGGCGCAGATGCTGCATATCCCGGTGACGGCCGTGGGAGTCGAAAAAAAGTGGCAGGCAGAATTTTTAAAAAGCATTGGCTGTACCCGCGCCCAAGGGTTTCACTATGCCCGTCCCATGAGCCGGGACCAATACGAAGAGCTGGTGGGACAGCCGTTTAATACAACAGAGCCGCAGCAGGCAGGGAAAGAGGAAGAGGCGCTGGCTGGGCTTTTGGAACAGGATGCGCCTTTGAACTTTTTGTTTTCCCATGCGGTGGAAGGCATGGCGCTGTATGAGTGGCGGGGAGAATGGCCGGAACTGATTCGCGCCAATGAAGCTTATGTATCGTTGATCGGAGGAGAGCTTTCCGCCCTGCGGGAAAGCGGCCGGGCTGCTTTTGGCCGTATGACGGAAGAGGACCAGCAGCAGTTTTTGTCCATTCTGCGCCGGGCGCGGAAGACAAACCAGCCGGCAGAGGGAGTCTGCACCCTGCAGACAGAGGCGGATACGCCCCGCTGGATTCAAATGAAAGCCCGGTGTTTGTCGGCGGGAGAGAGCGGCGCTTTGTTCTATCTTTCCGCGGCGGATATTACGGAATCCACCGCAATGGAGCGGAAAAACATCGAAATGGCGGAGACGCTGCGGTCGCTTTTAGACACGCTGCCCATCGGAATTGGTTTGTTTGAGGCGGAGGAAAAAGAGCTGGAAGTGTCCTATGCCAATGAAGCATATTGTCAGATGCTGGGCTATTCCAAGCAGGAATATCAGACCTGCGCAGAACAAACCCCCCATCTTTTGATTCCCGAACACGCGGCCAGACGACTGCGGCAAAACTGCATGAAAGCATTCAAAAACGGAACGGTATGGGAAGATATTTACGGCGTGCGCCGGAAAGACGGTTCTCCCTGTGTCATTTCACTGCGGTTGGCTCCTCTGCC
>JAFOJR010000194.1 GCA_017420125.1 Oscillospiraceae bacterium
AGCATTACACCGAAATCAGATTGTTGCGATAAAAGGAATCGGGGGATATCATCTGGCTTGTACGCCATTTGATTCCACAGCCGTGCAGCGGCTTCGCCAATTAAAAGGCCGGGAAAAAAAACCATTTGCAGTGATGTTTCGTGATATGGCTTTGGTGCGGGAATACTGCAAAGTTTCTTCAGAAGAAGAGGCACTGCTCACTTCTCCTGCACGCCCGATTGTTTTGTTGGAAGCAAACGGTCACTTGCTTTGCCAAGAAGTTGCTTGCGGGAACTTGGATTTAGGTGCTTTTTTGCCGTATACACCATATCAACATCAGATTTTGCAGCAATGCGGACTGTTAATTATGACCAGCGCCAACTTGTCTGATGCCCCTATTCTGTGGGAAGATCAAAGAGTTTCTTTTCATTTGTGCGATGGCCTTTTATATCATAAAAGGCGGATTGCCACGCCGCTGGATGATTCTGTCGCCTGTCTTTCCGATGGGGAACCTTTGATTATCCGGCGTGGAAGAGGCTATGTTCCTTTGCCTTTTTATTTTCCCAACCATAAAGCACCACAAGCATTTGCGGCAGGAGGAGACTTAAAGTCTGTTTTTGGTTTGCAAAAAAATGGCTTTTTTTATTTGAGTCAACCGTTTGGCGATTTGGAAAGATTAGAAAATTGTCAGGTGTACGAAGAAAATGTACGGCGCATGAAACATCTGTTCCAAATTTTGCCGGAATATGCCGTCTGTGATTTACACCCCGGATATCATTCTGTTGCTTATGCAAAATCGCTGTCTGTTCCGCTGATCCAACTACAGCATCACTATGCGCATATCTTATCTGTGATGGCAGAAAATCGGCTCCGGGATCCAGTAATAGGGGTTGCTTTTGATGGAACAGGATATGGTACAGATAATACGATTTGGGGAGGCGAGTTTCTGCTTTGCCAAACGGACGGTTTTCATCGTTTGGGAGCTTTGCAGCCAACCTTGATGATTTCTTCAGATGAATCGATGAAAGACGCTACTAAAACAGCAATGTGCATGTTGATTGCTGGCGGACAAGGAAATGCGATGCAGGATTCCCGCTATCCTGTTTTGAAAGCAGCATTGAATCAGAACATAAATACTGTAAAATCAAGCAGCATTGGGAGATTGTTTGACAGCGTGAGCGCTCTGCTGGGCGTTTGCAGCTACAATCATTATGAAGGGGAAGCAGCAATTCGTTTGGAACAATTGGCGCGGACGGCGCTGCTGCAGAAAGAATCGCCTCTGCCGCTCTCTTTTTCTTTGGAAGAATCGGCAGGCCTGCTGCAGTTGGGCATGGCTTCTCTCTGGACAGAGTTGTTGCGGGGAAGACAAAGCCCCGCAAGAGCAGCTTTGGGATTTCATTTGGCGCTGGCAAAAGGTTGTCGGGATATGGTAGTAGAACTTGCACAGCGAACCGGAATTTGGCGTGCTGCACTCAGCGGCGGTGTGTTTCAGAATCGCCTGCTGCTTCATTACACCAAACATCTGCTGCAGCAGGCGGGTATTCGGGTGTATACCAATCATCAGGTTCCACCGGGAGATGGTGGGCTTGCTTTGGGACAGCTGTATTATCAGAATCAGTAGAGAGGGGAAGTATCATGTGTATTGCCGTTGTGGGAACAGTATTAAACGTGCATGGAGATCAGGCAACAGTTATTTTCCAAGGGAATATTTTAGATATTGAAATTGGCCTTGTAAATGCAGCTCCGGGCGATCAGGTATTGATCCATGCTGGCTGTGCCATTCAAAAAGTGGGTCCGGAAGAAGCCAACAGCATTAATAGCGTCTACCTGGAGATTATGGAGGCCGTCAATGAATCTGGAGGATAAAATTGCATATCTAATAGAATATTCCGGCCCTCCCATTCGACTGATGGAAGTCTGTGGTACACATACCCATACGATCGTAAACGGTGGAATACGCAACATCATTTCCAACCGTATCCAATTGATTTCCGGTCCCGGCTGCCCAGTTTGTGTTACACCAGATGGATATATTGATAAACTGATTGCACTGGCGCTGGAGGATCGTGCGGTGATTTGTTCTTTTGGTGATATGCTGAAAGTTCCGGGAATGCGAGGCAGTCTTGCCGCGGTCAGAGGAGAAGGAGTAGATATTCGAATGGTCTATAGTCCGTTTGAAGTTCTGACACTGGCACAGAACGAACC